>JANLRE010001040.1:0-1696 GCA_031368205.1 Fimbriiglobus sp.
CGTCAGGCCCGTGTCCGGCACTTCGACACTCCACGGCGTCTTGGCGGGGTCGGAATACTTCGGCATCTTGATCCGCGCGGCTAGCTCCGGGGCGAGCGTGACCTTGTACTTGCCCGGTGGCACGCCGTCGCCGAACGGGAACGTTTTGATCGTGAACGAGCCGTCGAGTTGCAGTTGGCTACTCGGCTTGTCCTTTTGATAGCTGTTCCCGCCGTCGGGGTGGAAGGTGATGTTGCCAGCCGTCAGCGGCTGATCCTTGTAGGTCACTTTCCCCGTGACCATCACGAGCTTCGGCCTTTCACCATCGCAACCCGCGAGTGCAAGTAGTGCCAACACGACGAGAGGCCAGAATTTATTTGTCATCACAAACCTCCCGTTCACTCGAAGGTGACGACTTGGCCGTCCGATTGGCGGATCATCAGCCGGACCATCGTGGAGGGTGTGGAGTAGCGAATAGTGCGAACACTGCCGTCGCCGAACGCGAACTGCGGGCCGCCGGCGGAACTCGGCGAACCCCAGTTGCCGCCGCCGCACGATTCCGAACCCACGGTCCAGCCAGTCCCTTCCGCGCGATCCGGGAAGCCGTTGAGCTGCGCGTCCGAGTAGAGTTCATCGCCGCACCGCCCGACCCCGCCGTTGCCACCCATCACATACGGCTCGTCCCAGTGCCAAGAACCCGTTTGCACGGCTTTGCCCGCCATCGCTTTTTCGCCGAAGAAGATCGTGTTGGACGTGCCGTCGGTAATGCTCGAAACCGAGGAGACTTTGCCCCAGCCGGCATAGGTCGTCCAGAACACTTGGTCGTTGGCCGCGTAGTCGGTGCGGGCACTTGGCCCGGCGCCGCCGTCGTTGTAACTCCACCCTGGGTAGACGGTGTCGGTCGTCGGCACTTGCACCGCGACCGGCGCCCGTCGCAGCGGGACATGGAATGTTTTCACGGGCGTTTTGTAGGCAATCAGTCCGTCCCGGAAGATCGCGTCTTGTTCCACGTAGGGCAACAACGAGAAAAATGCCGAGCCGAGTTGGAACTTCCCTTGCTTGTTCGCATCACCCCACCGGGGGCGAAAGGTACTGCTGGGTGGAATCACGGTGTACGCATTCGGGGACGGCACCGTGACGCCATTGACTGACGTGACATAGGGCGATGAGTTGCCCGGCGACACGGAGTAATCGTACCCGCCGCTGTTCGGGTAGTGTTGGTACGTCGATTCATAATTCGCAGCCGCCAGACCGAGTTGCTTCAAGTGATTTTGCGACTGCGCCCGCGCCGCCGCTTCCCGAACTTTCTGCACGGCGGGTAGTAACAGCCCGATCAGGATGGCGATAATCGCAATTACGACGAGTAGTTCAATCAGTGTAAACGCGACGCGCTTTCGCATTCAAAACTCCTACAGTCGGGTTGGAACAAGTCGCCCGGTTTCTGGGCCGGATGAAATAACATCTGCCCAGTTCACAAGATGATAGTCGGGCGACGGGATTTGGCTAACACAAAAAGCGGAGGGTCGAGAAATTTCGAGCTAACGGCGGTTTCATACGTCGAACCGGATACCCTGCGCGAGCGGCAGGTCGCGGGAATAGTTGATCGTGTTCGTGGCCCGTCGCATGTACGCTTTCCAGGAGTCCGAACCGGATTCGCGGCCGCCACCCGTCTCCTTTTCCCCACCGAAAGCGCCGCCGATTTCCGCCCCGCTGGTGC
>JANLRE010001046.1:0-3589 GCA_031368205.1 Fimbriiglobus sp.
GTCAGGGTAAGATGACTTCCCGGACAACGCGGGGATCGTTGGGGTCGGTGACTTTCAGCACGACACTGGTTTTGCCCGTGAAGGCCGCAACGAATTCGTTGGGTGTTGTCACCACTTGCATTCCGACGTGGGTGATGAGCCAGCCGCCTTTCGGGGCTTCGCCCAGTTCCTTGAACTTCATCTCCGCGCGGCTTCCAGGTTCGAGTTCCCGAACCAGGACGCTCGGCGGCAGTTCACGATTCTCCGCTTTGAGCAGGAAAACACTGTTGTAATCGACCCGCAGTCCGTGCAGTGCGGGTGGTCGAACGGACGCAATCCACGGCATGTCGTGGGGGAATTTGGCGAGTAGTACGTCCACCATACGCCGTTGCCCGCCCCGCACAACGGTCATTTTGACCACATTCCCGGCCAGTGCGGCCCCGACGTACAAGAACAAGTCGTCTTGCTCCCGGATGCGGTTGCCGTCCACGGCCATGATGACGTCACCGGCGATGTTTCGTTCGTAACCAATAATTTTTGCTTTGTCTGCGGGTGTGCCCGGCGTGACAGACAGCACCGCCAATCCGTCTTCGACGATGCGAGGCTGTTGAAACCCACGCATTCCGCGCCCGCCGTCGAACGTGACCCCCAGGAAGCCGTATTCGACTTCTTTGCCTTGCTTCAGCACGGCGATGATTTTGCGGTAGTTCGGGTCCATCGGGATCGCAAAGCCGCCGCCGGTTTCGGCTCCCGTAAGCGCGGCAATCGGTGTCGATAATCCGATCAACTCGCCGTCCAGATTCAATAAAGCGGCACCGCTACACCCGAGTGTGATCCGGGCATCGGTTTGCAACAAGCAGTTGTATTGGTGAAAAGGCTTGTAGCGTTGATCCTCCCGGACACTCGTGGCAGCCCGTCGGCGAACGTTGCTCAGGATGCCCCATGATGCACTAGGCACGCCATCGGTGAACCCCGTTGCATGGGGGTGACCCAGTGAAACGACCCACATGCCGCGGGTGATGTTGACCTTCTCGCCGTTCGGACCGTCGCTGATCCGTCCCTCGGCAATCTTGATGGCACGCATCCCAGCGGGTGGCGTCAGGAGTTTTAACACCGCAAGATCACTACGCGAATCGGCGGCGTGGATGTCGGCATACGAACCTTTACCAGCCGCCGTCTTGACGTAGATTTTTTTGGCGCCTTCGACGAGGTGGTAGTTCGTCAGAATCAATCCGTCGGCGTCCAACACGACGCCGGAACCGAATTGGTTGTCGGCGACGTTTTGCCAGTTACTCAGGTCCAACTTCGGATCGACGATTGGCATCCCACGGAACTGCCGACCGAAACCTTCAGGTACAGCGGGGTAATCACCCAACCGACCAGGGGTCGTGCGTTCGGAAGCATGTAAAGCGGGGTAGCGGGGATTGGTCGAGACGACGACGGCGACGACCGACGGCTCTGCCGTGTCAATGATTTGCCGCATGTGGCGTTCGACATCACGAACTTTCTCCCGGATGGGGCGGTCGTCATCCGTGAACCCAAGTCCAGAAGTCGTCAGCAGGCAAACAACCACTAAGAAGCCGCGTTGCATGATCCACACCCGAAGGGATGCCGGGCATTTGCGTACCCGAACACGGTGACGCACCACCACCGTTTTACCCACAACTGAGTTCAGAGTGTAGGCAATTCGAGGCGAGGCGACTTAAATCTCTTTCGCGGCCCGGATGTAAGCTTCAAAATTGGCAACGGGTGTCTCTTTCCCCACACCGTGATTCAGATTGATGATGTGCCGATGCCCGCCGCCCGCTTGCACGACTGCACGGGTTGCTATTCTCACTTGCTCAGGTGTCCCGGTTCGCAGAATGTCCTCGCTCACGTTGCCTTGAAACACCATGTGCGGATATTTCGCTTTCGATGCCGCAAGGTCATGGGTTAGCCCCAAGCTGACCACCTCGGCGCCGGTGTTCACCATCAAGTCGAGGTAGGGGCACTCTTTCACAAACAGGATCCGCGGCACGGTTGGTGAAGCTTGAAATACCGAGCAATGGTGAGGGTGCGCCCAATGGTTGTACTCCTCATGTGTTAGCATCCCCGCCCAGGAGTCGAAGAGTTGATAGATGTCCGCACCATCGCCGATCAGCGTGTTCAAGAACAGGCCCGTCGCATGGCTGAGTTTGGCCAGAAGACCGTTCCACACTGCGGGGTTCTCGGCGGCGAATCGGCGTGTCGCGGTCATATCCTTGCCGGTGCCGATGCAATACGTCGCCACCGTGAACGGTGCCCCGGCGAAGACAATCACCGGCAATTCGTCGTTCAGCTCCGCTTTGACTCGCTTGAGCAGTTGGCGGATGTGGCTGTAGGATTCCGGCGCCGGTTCGGGATTCAGCCGCGCCAGATCATCCATCGTCCGAATTGGTCGGTCAGGGGTGGGGCCAATGTCCTTGAGTAACTCGAACGGCAAGCCCATCGCCAGCGGCAGGGTCGTGATGTCGTAGAAGAGAATAATGCCATCGACACCGAAGCGTCGCGGGCACAACGACGCTTGCGCGGCCTTTTCGACATCCGCAGAGAACTCGTAGAAGGACAGCCCGCTACGGATTTTGGTGAACTCGGGATCCCAACGCCCGGCCTGGCGCATCGCCCAGACCGGCGCGCGTTCCACGGCTTCACCACGCGCGGCACGAATCAAGAGATGGCGGGACGCAGGCATGAAAAGCGACTCGGCGGAGGATTAGTAGTAGCGACCCGGCTACGGCACCGGGTTCGACTTCATACCAACATATAACGTGGCGATTCCGAAGGTCAACGGGTAGTACCGCAACTCCGTTAACCCGTGATTCGCCATCTTCGCAGTAAGTTGTTCGTAATCCGGAAATGACATCACGCTGGCAGGCAAGTAGTTGTACGCGCTCTCCGGGCTACGGGAAAATAGCTGCCCGATGCGGGGCAACAACGACTGGAAGTACCAGCGGTACAGCGGCCCGATGATTCGCCCGCGCGGTTTGGAAAACTCCAGTACCGCCACGCGGCCACCCGGTCGTGTGACCCGGACCATCTCGGCAAGCCCTTTGTCGGTGTCCGTAATGTTCCGCAGTCCGAACGCGACCGTCACCAGTTGAAAATGATTGTCCGCAAACGGCAACGCCTGGGCGTCCGCTTCGACGAAGTGCAGACGATTGCTGATTTTGCGCACTTCGGCTTTACGCACGGCCCGTACTAACATCTCGTGGCAAAAGTCCGCCCCGATGATCGGCACCGTCTGGTTCGTCGCCCGATCGTAGGCAATGGCCAAGTCCCCGGTGCCGGTACAGAGGTCCAGAATCGGCCCCGAAGCGGGGCCGTTCGCGGGGACTAACTTCGTCGTCTTACGCCGCCAATAGCGGTCGATGTTCAGGCTCAATAAATGGTTCAGGAAGTCGTACCACGGCGCGATCTGGCCGAACATTCGTTGGATGCGAATTTCACGTTTATCAACGGGTAGCGGAATCACGGTATCGCTCGATTCTGATGATTTGTAGGTCGTGGTCGAGGCTTTGCGAGGCCCGACACTCGACCGCCGCCAATCAAACGGCTGATGCTTTTCCGTTCACTTGTTCAATGTCGGGCCTCG
>JANLRE010001087.1:0-1417 GCA_031368205.1 Fimbriiglobus sp.
TGTCCGAAGTGAAACAACTGCTTGCGTCACGCGACGTGAAAGCCATCAAGGGCAGCACGATTGCGACCAAGCCCACGCCCAAACGAACCACGCCGGTCCCGATCACGGACGACGCGAAACTCTTCACAGCCGAGACGATCAAGTCCGCCGAGACAATTCAAGCGGAACTCTTCAAGAAAGATGTGGAAGTGATTGTGGAGACGTTCAAATCGGCACCAGCCGACTGGGTCGAGAAAGCGAAGAAAGCAACACCAGAAGACCGCCAGTTGATGTTCCGCGAGTGGATCGAGAGCCGACTGAAAGCCGAAAAATCGGACGGCATGATGATCCTGATCTGCCTTGAACCGAGGATGATTTCGGTGCAAATCCCGGAGCGGGTCCGTAAACTTTATCCGGACAAAACTGCCCAGAAAGTCAGTGACGTTCTCATCAAAGCGGGCAAGGACAAGAAGTTCGATGACGGCCTGCTCGACGCATTAAAATTGCTCCAGGACAGCCTCAAAGGGGCGAAGAAATGACAGCCGAGCCACGCGGGTTGATGCTCTGTGACGATCTGATGTTCACCAGTAAAGTGACCGGGACTGCCCGCGCCGTCGGCGTGACTGTCACCGCAATCCGCACCGTTGAACGTTTAATCGCACTCGCAGAAACCGACCCGCCATCGTGTGTGATTCTCGACCTCCACAACACGACGTTGGATTTGCCAACGCTCATGTCGAGTCTCCGCGAAAAGTGCCCGACGATGCCGCGCGTGATCGCGTTCGGTTCCCACGTTGACGTGGACCTGTTAGCCGCCGCAAGACAGGCCGGGTGCGACCGGGTGATGCCACGAAGCCAGTTCGTGAAACAACTCGAAACCGGCTTGAAGGAGTGGCTGAGTTAGAAGTGTTACAACAGCCCTTGCTTCCACAACGCTCGAAGGCCCAGCACATGCCGGCACGAATCGCGTGACAAAAACCCGATGCAGTCACATGAACAATCCACCGGGTTTCCGACGCGAACGTGGTACAGCGTTCCCAGCCCCAATCGGTGGACGGCAAACCCACGCCCGCCGATTTCGCAACGGATCTCATGAAAGGCGTAAAAATTCACTCGACGAGCGACGGTGATCCGAAACACGCCGACGCCATCTTTCGCCGGTGAGCGAACGAGCAAAATGGTCCGATCAGGTTTTGCGACGGCATCCGCCATGTCCGGATTATTCCAAGTGTCGGGTCTGCCACATCCGCGACAACCACAGGGTGGGGTGTGCGGCGTGGCGGGAATCGTTAAAAATCTCGGTAGCACTCCCTGTGATTTATTCTGTACTGCGAGCAGCGATGCGTTTCACCAAGATGCACGGCATCGGTAATGATTATGTTTACGTGAACTGCTTTGCCGAACCAACGCCCACGGACCCCGCCAAACTCAGCCAACA
>JANLRE010000689.1:0-1869 GCA_031368205.1 Fimbriiglobus sp.
CTCGATGCCGGATTTGTTCTCTGGGATATAGCGAAGGCCGAACCGTTGCATTTCGACAAAGTCCTTTGGATCGCCCTCGGGGACGATGAGGCCGAACGCTGATTCTTTCTGCAACTCGCGGATGAATCGCACGTTGTTCCCCTTCACCTGACACGCTTCCCCGAACGCGCTATCGGGCGCCGGTTTCACGGAGATCTGACCGCGTGCTAACAGCAACCCGTAGGCAGCGCCAACAGGGGCTGAATCCACGTTGAAGAAGTTGTGGTTGTAGACGTTGGTCTCAATCGGTTTGGTGCCGATGTTGATGAGCCGCGTTGTCAGGATAAGCAGCGGTGTGTTCGGTGAGATTTCGGCAAGCTGAATTGTTTTTTCGTAGTGGTAGCCGTAACCCGCTTTCGTGGTGATCGTCTGCCGGAACGTCACCTTTTGATCGACTTCCTTTTCTTTGGTGTAATCTCGTACCTTCCACAGCCCAGTGTTGACGATCTTGTAATTGTGGGAGAAGCGGTACTTCTCTTCTTGCACTTTCTCCAATTCGCCGACGCCGATTTTTAGGAACGTTTCGCCCACTTTCGCATCGGCGTAGCCGAGGGGTTCTTGCATCCCGTATTCTTCGACCGGGCCGATGATGTCGTCGTTGTTCTTCGGGTCGTGGGTGTCCTTCCACTTGTGGAAAATCTTGTGCCCGGCAAACTCGACATCGCCGACAACCCCTGCCCACGAAAACCGGCTGCCACGATAGAAGCCGGTTTTCGGATCCGGCGGGTAGACCGTCATTTTGATGTTGTTTGACTTCAACTCGATCTTGGGGTAATCCTGTGCCCACGTTGCCGACGTGAGACCCAACACGCACACCAGCACCAGTAATCGACGCATACTTTAGCCCTCGGGAGATGGCGATAGCAGAACGCAAAGCCGTCGCGGATGCAAGTTCTGTTCACAACAATCGGCGCGATTGTTGTTCCAGGGCGTTGACCACGAATTGCATCATCGGTGCCGCCATCACATCAAAATATGCCCACGAGTGGCCACCGGCTTCGGTTTCCAACACGGCAGTGTGTTGTACCCCCAACGCGGTCAGCTTTTCATGCAGCCGGTCGTTGCCACGATGCCACACGTCCGTCGGGTCACAAGCGAACCAGATGTGCGGCGGGGCTTTGTACGGGTTGATGTGCAAAATCGCGGTGTTTTGGCGGCACTGTTCCTTGCTGTCATAGAGTTCATCGAGCGGTGTCCCGTCGCCATACAAGTCGTGGTAATCAAACGCCGACGCCACGCCGGCCACGACGGGGAACAACGCCGGGTGCTTGAACCCCAGTCGAATCGCCCCTTGCCCGCCCATGCTGATCCCCGCCACGGCAATCGCTGGCGGTGCCAGTTGCCAAGTTTCCCGCATCCACGGCAGGACGCAATCCAGGAGGTGCCGCTCCGGTGTTTGCTGGCCATCAAACTGTGAACTGACGCGATCGGCCCACCACGATTGCCCGGATTGAGGGGCACAACAGGCGATGCCGTGGCGTGCCAGTTCGGCAGTATAGGCTTCGTTCTCCGTCAGTGTGTTACCGGACAACGGGTGAAGAAACAACAACCCAAACTTGGGGCGGTTGGCCGGTTGATAAACCGAGACCGGCTTGCCGCCAATGGTGGTCGTGGACCAGTTCGGTAACATGTTGCTCTCTAAAACGTTGATGCTAATTCGCTCAGTGGCGAGTTTCCAAAATTCACCTCACCCCCGGCCCCTCTCCGACGCGGAGAGGGGTGCAAGTGGGTTCCCCCACTCCGCGTCGGGGAGGGGGATAGGGGGTGAGGGTGCGACTCAAACCCAAGAACATCTGGCGGCAACCCTTAACTGAAAAACCCACGGCGTTG
>JANLRE010001120.1:0-2218 GCA_031368205.1 Fimbriiglobus sp.
GCACCAGCAACGGCGTTAGCCGGGACGCGGATTTCGACGACCGACGGCGCTTTCATTTTGAGATTGCCATCGTCCAACTTCACGCTCAATCCCGGCACGTCTTTGAGCAACAAACCCGGTCGTCCCGGCGCAACGAACTTCGGTTGCTGCCAAATCACGTCAACGGGTTCAGTGGTCTCGCCCACCTGGGAGGCCACCAAGTAGAGTGTGACTTCGTCGGCTTTGGTTGCGGGCAGTTTGAAGCGGACTTCGTGCTTCGTGACCAGGGGATCGACCGGCGACAGCCACGACTTCGGCCCGTCGAGTTTTCCGATGTGACCGACGCTGTTGAACTTCCACAGCGCGTTCTGCCAGCGGGTCAGTTGGGCCGTCAGCGCCGGGAGGTCGTCCGGCTTCGCCGTTCGCCATCCGGCACGCAGTTCATCTAACAGCGGGGCGTGTTCGGTCGCGTTCAGGAAGCTCCATACCAACCCCAGGTACTTGGCACTCAGCTTCTGTTCCTTCGCCACAGCTTCGATCGTCGTTTGTTTTGACCGGAGCGCTTCTCGATGCTGGATCGTTGCCGCGAGGTATTTTTCGACGGGCAGTCGGCCCCCTTCTTTGGCATCCCACACGAGACCTTGCAGGCTCACTTTGGTGCCGATGCCGGAGTCGGAATACGTGCCGTACACCGTCCGGATTTGTTCAAGAACCTCGGTCGCCCAATCCCGCCGCGTCGTGTGATTGGTGAAGCGGATGCCATCCGGAAGCAGCACGGCATGGGCGGCGATTCCCTTGGCGGCGTCCAGATATTTTGTCAGCAACGCTGGGGACATCACCAAGGCATCGCCGGTGTTGGTGAACCCTTCCCCCGCCGCGCCATCGACCGGGAATTCGCGCGCCGGTTGCAGTGAATCGACGCTGGTGATGTCCCGCAACGTGTACGTATACTCGGCATTACTGAGTCGGCGGAGCAGAACCCGCCCCGGATCGCCAGCGTGCGCCTTGGCTTCGTTTTTGAGGAACGCCCGAATCCACGTGCTAAGCCGTTCGCGTTCGTCGGCGGTCAATGGCTTGGCGTCCTTGGGTGGCATCTGGCCGCTGTCCACCATCTCCAGCATTCGTTGCCAAATGGGAATCGCCTTCCGAATGCTCGGCAGTGTGGCGAACGCTTCCAATTCAATGTCGGCTTCGGGGTGCTTCGCGGAATGGCATTCCTGACAGGACCGCGCGAGTAGCGGTCGAATGTGTTGGAGATAATCGGTCTCCAATCCATCAGCAGGAGCCGCACCCAAACTCGATGACAGGGCAACTAACCCGAGTATCAACAAGCCACAGACACGGAAGAGAGGGAACGTCATCGCGGTCATCGCTCCGAAATTGCGGCCAACGGTGTTTCTGGCAGGTGGTGTGTTATAACCGAGTTTGGTTCGAGATGCGATCAGGAACTTGAAGCCAGTTCCCAGGGCATGGCCCTGGGCTGATAGAACGTCCCTTTTCAGGGCCGAAAACCCGTTGAAGACAGAGTGCCAGAAAGATTTGCCAGACCCCATGACAAGTCTGCACAACGGAAATGTGTTGACCCCGCGACCCGCTCCGACCACACTTGTCCGGAGTGTTTGACCCGTGACCCCTTTTACCCCAGGACTCGCTATGTCACGTTTGTTACGCCCACTGCTGTTCGTTGTGGCTTCGGTCTTTCTGCTACCCGTGTCGAACGCGGACGATGCCAAAGTTCCGCCGGGGACGATTGAACTGTACAACGGCAAAGACCTCACCGGGTGGGGGTACAAAACCAAGGACGGCTTTGAAGCCTTCGACGGCAAGACGGACGCCTCCGATAAACGCTACTCGGCCAAGGAGGGCATTTTGGTTGTGAACCCTGGCAAGGGCACCAAGCAACTGTGGACGGCCCAGAAGTTTCCGAAAGACTTCGAGTTGAAGTTGGAGTTCCGGGCCGCCGTGAACGCCGATAGCGGGCTGTTCATTCGCGCGCCACAACTGCAAGTCCGGGATTACCTTGTGGCTGGCCCGTACAAGATGCTCAAAAAATACAAGCCGCAGGACTGGAATGAAATCGTCGTCGTCGTGAAAGGCGAAGTCGCCCATTGCACTTGCAACGGCGAAGTGTTGGAAGAAGCCCTGAAAATACCGGCAACGGGGCCGATCGGACTCGAAGCCGATCGCGCACAAATGGAGTATCGCAACATCCGTCTGAAGGAAATCAAGTAACGCGAAC
>JANLRE010000024.1:0-3189 GCA_031368205.1 Fimbriiglobus sp.
ACCTCGCCGCGTTCGTTTCCGACGCCGCGAAAACCACTAAACTCCATGCTCGGTCATCATTAACCTCGGGGCGCGGTTTCCCAATGCCGAACGCATACGACATACTCGGCGTCAAACCGGACGCCACGGACGAGGTCATCCGGCAACGGTATCTGCAACTCGTGCGCGAGTTTTCGCCCGAGTTGCACCCGCAGAAGTTTGCCGCCGTTCGGGCCGCTTACGAGAAGTTGAAACACTTGGTGGCCCGCACGAACTACCGCCTCTTTCAGTTTAACAACGACGACACCATTGAAGAGTTGATCGAGGACGCCACATGTCAGATGACGCGCCGCCGCCACTCCCTGGACTCCCTTTTGAAAGCGACGCAGCCGCCGGGACGTTGAGCACTGCTCGCATCGAAAGCGAACACGTCGAAAGCGTGCTGGCGGACTTCCGCACGTGGCTCACCGAAGCGCAGCAAGCGCACGCCGTTGAACCCCAGCCCCCGCCGGAAACGGTCGATCTTTTCACACTGATCGGCCAGTTCACGGCGCTGCGCCACGATGTCAATCTCCAGACCAAAGCCAGTCGCACGGCAGTCGAACAAAATATCGAAACTTTGAAACGACTGACTCAGCCCGAGAAGCCGCCCGCCGACCCGGACGAAGCGTTCCGCCCGCTGGCGAAGGCCATCATCGACATCGCCGACGCGCTCACGATTGCCTGGAAACAAGTCGAAAAAGCCAAGGCCACGCTGGAGCCACTCCTCATCGAACTGGCGGAACCGGACACGGTGTTGGCGCCCGAACCGCGTTCAGAACCGAAAGCGGAACCCGTGCCCTCGGAACCCCCAGGGTTTTGGGCGCGGTTGTTCGGCGTCCCGAACTCCCCGGCATTCGCGTTGCAAAAACGAGCCACTGAAACAGTCGTTGCCCGGCAAAACACCGCCACGACATCGCAAGAAGTTGCCGACCGTCTTGAACCCCTGCTGGCCGGGATCGCCGACGGCTACGCCATGAGCCTGCGGCGGGTGGAACGGGTGCTGCCGCAATTCAACGTGACGCCGATCGAATCCCTCGGGCAGCCGTTCGACCCGGAGTTGATGGAAGTCGTCGAAGTGGTCGAATCCGACGACGAAAATAGTGGCACTGTCGTCGAAGAGGTCCGGCGCGGCTATCGTTGGAAAGAGAAGCTGTTTCGCTTCGCACAAGTGAAAGTGGCCCGGTAATACACACGCGGGCCGCGTGTGCCATGTAGAGTAGAGCACGCGGCCCGCGTGCTACCATCGAACAGGATTTGTCTCATGTCCGAAATCATTATTGGCATCGACCTCGGCACCACCAACAGCGAAGTCGCGGTCGTCGAGAACGGCAAGGCGCGCGTCATTGACGTGGACGGCGACCCGATCCTCCCGTCGATGGTGGGGCTGACGGAGGACGGGCGGTTGCTCGTCGGCAAGCCCGCGCGCAACCAGTGGGTGTTGGCGCCGGACCGCACGGTGAAGTCGATCAAACGGAAGATGGGCGAGGACGTGACCGTCACGCTCGGCGACCAAAAGTTCCGCCCGCAAGAAATCTCGGCGATGATCCTGCGCCGGTTGAAAGAAGCCGCCGAAGCCGACTTGAAGCAACCGATCGCCAAGGCGGTCATCACGGTCCCGGCGTACTTCAACGACAGCCAACGCCAAGCCACCCGCGAAGCCGGTGAACTGGCAGGGTTAGAAGTCGTTCGCATCCTGAACGAGCCGACGGCGGCAGCACTCACTTACAACCCGGCGCCGGAAACCACGGAATGCTTCCTGGTCTACGACCTCGGGGGCGGCACGTTCGACGTGAGCATCGTGCAAGCCGAAGGGGGCGTGTTTGAAGTCCTCAGTAGTCACGGCGACACGCACCTGGGTGGCGACGACTTCGACGATTTACTTTACAAGCAATTGGCCGACGAGTTTGAAGACCTGTTCAGCGTCGATCTGCGGACCGACCCTGTTACCCGAGCGCGGCTGTTGAAGGCCGCCGAAGCCGCGAAGCGGGTGTTGTCCGACCACGCCTTTGCCCGCGTCGAAGAGGAGTTCATCGCCGAGAAGGATGGCGTCCCGTTGCACCTCTCGACGGAAGTAGACCGGAAAGGATTCGAGGATTTGATTCGCCCGCTCATCGACCGCACGATGGATTGCGTGCAACGGGCGCTCGATGACGCCCGGTTGACGGCGTCGCAAATTCATCGCGTCGTGTTGGTCGGGGGTAGCACCCGGACGCCGATGATCGGGCAGCTTCTCGAAGAGCGCCTCGGGCAACCCGCGCACCGCGAAGTCCACCCGGATTTGTGCGTGGCGTTGGGCGCGGCGGTGCAAGCGGGGATCATCGGCAAGCAGAACGTCGGCGCAGTGCTGGTGGACATCACGCCGCACAGTTTGGGGATTAAAACGCTGGAGTACCCGCACGAGTTCACGTTCTCCGCGAACGAGTTCAAGTTCACGCCAATCGTCAAACGCAACACGCCCCTCCCGGCGTCCCGCAGCGAAGTGTTCTGCACGGTCGGGGACAACCAAGCCAAGGTCGATGTCGAGGTTTTCCAGGGCGAGAGCGGCGACGTGCGGCGGAACCACCGGGTCGGGAAGTTCCTCATCGAAGGGTTGGCCCGCGTCCCGGCGGGGAACCAGATCGTCGTGCAACTGGACCTCACGCTCGACGGCACTCTGAAGGTATCCGCCCGCGAGAAATCCACGGGGCTGGTCAAGCAAATCACCATCGAAAACGCGATGGCCCAGTACGCCCTCGAAGAACGCGATGCCGCCCAAGAGCGGTTGAACCGCATGTGGTCCAGCCCGGACCAAGGCGAAGGCGACAGCGATGGGGAAGAGTTGCTGGACGAAGACGGCGAACGGATCGACGTGCCGTACCTGTCCCCCGGCCCCGCCGAAGGCCAGCGCGAAAGCGTACAAGCCCGAGCGTTACTCGAAAAAGCCGAACGCATCCGCGACCGCGCCGCCGCCGCCGACCAAACCGAACTCGACCGCCTGTGCGAAAACATCCGCATCGCCCTGACCGACCGCGCCTGGGGCGACCTGACCGCCGCCAGCAACGAGCTAACCGACGTGCTGTTTTACCTGGAAGATGCGTAAAAAATGGGTCTCGACCTCTCGATCCCAGCGCCCGATCCCAGGGTTTCACCCTGGGCTAAGGGAACAACCCCGTTGGGGTTGGAAGATTG
>JANLRE010000117.1:0-7210 GCA_031368205.1 Fimbriiglobus sp.
GGCGACGTGAGTCGCCTGGGTAAAAACCTACCACCCGCTTCTGGCGAGCCACCCAGGCGACTAACGTCGCCGGTTCGCCTGGAATGCCAAACTCACAATTCCAAATCATAGCACGCCCGTCACAACCCGCCCGTTGATGGCACATTCGAGGCGCCGAACGACTTCGCCGTTCTTTCCGGTCGTAGCATTTGCGGGTACTGTAACGTCATCTCCGCGAGACACACCGTTGCCCCACATCCGAGGGATTTATGTTGCTACTGCCTGCATTGTTACTCACTACGCTTTTCACAGTGCTTGATGAACCGGCCCCGAAGCCACGAACGGTGGAAACGCCAAAGGCCGCTAAAAAGAAGGACGAGACGCTGCCGATTTCGGCGTTCAAGTTGCGGAGCGTTGGCCCTGCTGTGACATCCGGGCGGATCGTCGGGTTAGCTGTTCACCCCACGGATAAGAGCACTTATTACGTTGCCGTAGCCTGTGGCGGTGTTTGGAAGACGACGAACAACGGCACGAGTTGGACGCCGATTTTCGACGGCGAAGGCTCGTACTCGATCGGCTACATCACGCTCGACCCGAAGAACCCCAACGTGGTCTGGGTCGGCACCGGGGAAAACAACTCGCAGCGCAGCGTGGCCTACGGCGACGGCGTTTACAAGAGCGTGGATGCGGGGCGCAGTTGGGTGAACGTGGGGCTGAAGAACTCGGAACACGTCGGCAAAATCCTCATCGACCCGCGCAATTCGGACGTGGTTTATGTTGCCGCACAAGGGCCACTCTGGGGTCCGGGCGGCGATCGCGGGCTGTACAAAACGACCGACGGCGGCAAGAACTGGAACAAGGTATTGACACTCGACGAAAACACCGGCGTGACGGACGTGGTTCTCGATCCGCGCAACCCCGATTTGCTGATTGCCGCGAGTTATCAGCGCCGGCGCCATGTGTGGACGCTGATCAACGGCGGGCCGGGAAGCGGCATTCACCGTTCAACCGATGGTGGCAAAACGTGGTCGAAAGCCGGCGGCGGATTACCAAGTGGCGAACTCGGGCGCATCGGCTTGGCGATGGCGCCGACTGACCCGGACATGATCTACACCATTATCGAGGCGAACGACAAAGCCGGTGGCATCTTCCGCAGCACGGATCGCGGGGTGACGTGGCAGAAGCAAAACCCGTTCGATCAACAAGCCCAATATTACGCGCACATCGTCGTCGATCCGGCGAACAAGGAACGGCTCTATGTGATGAGCGTGTTGATTCAGGTTTCCAACGACGGCGGCAAGACGCTGGCTTCGCTGGGCGAGCGATTCAAGCACGTGGACAACCACACCATTTGGATCGACCCCGCCGACCCGAAATACTACCGCGTCGGGTGTGACGGCGGCATTTACGAAAGCTACGATCGCGGTGCCAATTGGCACTTCAAATCCAACTTGCCGGTCACGCAGTTCTATGATGTCGGCGTCGATCAAAACCCGGCGAGCGGGCCGTTCTACCACATCTACGGCGGCACGCAGGACAACTTCACGCTCGGCGGCCCGGTCCGCACCCGCAGCGTTCACGGCATCACCAACGCCGATTGGTACGTCGTGCAAGGAGGCGACGGCTTCCACTGCAAAGTGGACCCGACGGACCCGAACACCGTGTACGGCGAATCCCAATACGGCGGCCTGTGCCGGTTCGACCGCAAGACCGGCAACCGCGTGAACATTCAACCCCAAGCCGCGCCAGGTGAGCCGCCGTTGCGGTGGAACTGGGACAGCCCGCTCATCATCAGTCCGCACAACTCGAAGCGAATTTACTTCGCCGCCAACAAGTTGTTTCGCAGTGATGATCGCGGTGACAACTGGGTGTCAGTGAGTTCCGACCTAACCCAGCAACTCGACCGCGACAAGCTCACGGTCATGGGCAAAGTCTGGGGGCCGGACGCCGTGTCCAAGCACGTTTCCACTAGCTTCTACGGTAACATTGTCGCGCTGGCCGAATCGTCGAAAAAGGAAGGCTTGCTGTACGTCGGCACCGACGACGGGTTGATTCAGACCACCGAAGATGGCGGCAAGACGTGGAAGAAGACCGACAAGTTCCCTGGCGTGCCGAATAAGACTTACGTGAGCAAGTTGGTGGTGTCCGAGTCGGATGCGAACACCGTGTACGCCAGCTTCGACAACCACAAGAACGCGGACTTCAAACCGTACTTGCTGAAGAGTACCGACGCCGGGACGACGTGGGCCACGATCGCCGGTGACCTGCCCGAACGCGGCACGGTGTACTGCGTGGCGGAAGACCACGTGAACGCAAACTTGCTGTTCGCGGGCACGGAATTCGGGCTGTTCGCCACCGTGGACGGCGGTAAGAAATGGCACCGCATCAAGAACGGGTTGCCGACGATTCAGGTGAAAGACTTGGTGATTCAGAAGCACAACAACGACCTCATCGTGGCGACGTTCGGTCGCGGCTTCTACGTGATCGACGACTACAGCGCGATGCGAAACTTGACGACGAAGCCCATCACCGAAGCGGCGGTGTTGCACCCGGTCGCGGACACGACACTGTACATCCCCTCCGCCCAGTTCGGCGGTCGTGGCAAAGCATTCCTGGGGGAATCGCACTACACCGCAGACAACCCGCCTTACGGGGCAACCTTCACGTTTCAACTGAAAGAGCCGTTGAAGACGTTGAAGCAAAAACGCAAGGAAGCCGAGACCGCCGCGACGAAGGACAAGAAGGACGTGCCGTACCCAAGCCAAGAGTCGTTGCGGGCCGAAGCCGAGGAAGAAGCCCCAGCGGTGATGCTGACGATTACCGCTACTGATGGCACAATCCTGCGCACGGTGTCGGCACCGAGTACCGAAGGCGTTCACCGGGTGACGTGGGACTTGCGCGAAAGCGGCGTCTCCGCGTCGGCTGACGAGTTCGCCGGTGGTGGTGCGTTGGAAATGCCGGGGACGTATCGAGCCACCCTCGGCAAACGCGAAGCCGGCAAGTACACCGTACTTGGTAAGCCCGTGTCGTTCACGATTCTGCCAGACCCGCTATCGGCGTTGACGGCGGACGGGTACAAGGAAATTGCCGCGTTCAACAAGCAAGTGAAGACGTTGCGAAAAGCGGTGACGGCTACGCTGAGTACGAACACCGAACTGGCGACGAAGCTCGATCAAGTGAAATCCGCACTGGAATTAGCCCCGAAAGCGGATGAACTCGCCAAGCTTCAAGTGCGCGAATTGATCGAGAAGGTCCGCGTCAGCCAACGAAACCTGCGTGGCGATGGCATCCTGGCCGCCCGCAATGAAAACGTCCCAGAGTCGATCAGTGCCCGTGCCGGGTATGCAGCCAGTGCATCTAGCGGCGCCCTGGCCAAGCCAACTGGCACCCAGAAGCAAGAGTACGCCGATGCCAACAAACTGCTGGCGATTGAAGTGAACACGCTCCGCGAGATTCTTGACAAGGAGCTACCCGCGCTGGAGAAAAAACTGGAAGAACTCGGCGCGCCACCGCTGCCGGGCCGCTTGCCGAAGTTGCTGAAGGATTAACACAAAAACTTCGTATTGTGGCGATCCCGGCGAACCGGCTGCGTAAGCTGCCGGGTGGACTGCCACAACCGGGTGACAACCAGCCTACCGAATGTGGTGGTCCACCCGGCGACTAACGTCGCCGGTTCGCCGGGAACTGAACGGGAAGAGACTCATGGCAACGCCGACCAGCAAAATCCAAGTGATCGTCGTGACCCCGGAGAAGGCGGTCTTGGACGAACACGCCGACTTCGTCGTCCTCCCGCTGTTCGACGGCGAAATCGGCATCCAGCGCGACCACGCCGCGTTCGTCGGCCAACTCGGGCCGGGCGAGTTCCGCTTCACCGTCGGCGGCACCACCGTCCGCTACTACATCGACGGCGGTTTCGCGCAAGTCCGCACCAACATCGTCACGGTCCTGACCGCCAAAGCCATCAAATCCACCGACCTCACTCCCGCCAAAGCCGAAGAAGCCTTCCTCGCCGCCGAAACTCTCCCCCTCACCAACAGCATCGAACGCACCAACCGCGAAAAAGCCCTCGCCCGAGCCTCCGGCATGGCCCGCGTCGCCGCAAAGAATGGGTAAGCCACTCAATCGTTCAGAATGGTATCCTTTCATTCGATCTTATACTGCGCACAGTATGGCTCAGTTGAAGAAAAAGAAAAAATTTCGTCAATTTGTCTGACCGAGCCACACCGTTGAGCTAACTTGTAATAACTAAAATTATTGTTGGCTCATCTTCACACTGAGAGTGTTCTCTATGCGGACGATCAGTCGGATTTGGCGGCGGTTCGTCTCGGTGTTGGACATCTTGCGTGAAATCATACTGTGGTTCCGCCACATGTGGATCGCCTGGAGTTGGGACTTTGCCCGACTCACACGTGCCACCATCACAGTGAAGACCCTGCAAGGCCTGTTCACCGTCTCCACCCAAGATAGTACGATCGGCCGGCATCTGTACTTTGATGGCCATTATCAACACGATTCCGTCGTGAATGCTGTTGCTTTCCTGCGTGAGAAAGGATTGATCCCCGCAGCGGGTCAGGGAACGGTTTTGGATATTGGGGCCAACGTGGGCGTCATCTCGATTGGAATGCTCACCAACGGCATGGTTGCGTCTGCGGTGGCCGTGGAACCCGACCCGACCAACTTTGGGTTACTCCAGCGCAATGTTGCCAACAACAATCTGGGGACTCGGTACACTGCGATACAAGCCGCCGCATCGGAACGAGCCGGGAATTTGAAGTTCGCACTCAGCAATGAGAACTTCGGCGACCACCGGATCCAGGTTCAATCGGAACCGGCCGATGATAAGACGGGCCGGCGTGTGATCGAAGTGGCCGCGAAGCCGATCGATGAAATGATTGATTCCTTACCTGCTAACGTGGCCAGTGAGATCACGCTAATTTGGATCGATGTGCAAGGTCACGAGGGCTATGTGTTCGCTGGGGGATCGAAGCTCTTTTCCCGTGCAATACCGGTCGTCGTTGAAGTGTGGCCGTTCGGCATCAAGCGATCGGGCATGACCGTCGAGCATTTTTGTGAATTAGCCCAAAAATATTGGCGGTCCTTCTGGGTTTTCCGTCGGTGTGGCAAGTACGTTCATTACCCGATCCGTGATCTCAGCAAGTTCTGCGAAGAACTCGGCGACCAAGGAGTCTACGAAGACATCATCCTCACCACCACGTAAGCCAGGGTGATTTCGCTGCCACTAGTCAACTTGTACTTGCAGTATTCTGATACGCTTCTCACTTCAGCCGCGCTAGCACGTCGATCCAACCCTGCACGCTCGGGTCTACCCAGAGGAAGATGAGCATCGGGAGGACGCCGAGGCCGATGGCTAGGGTGGCTAGTAGTGCCAGGACGGTGAACTCTCGCGCAGTTACGTCGGGGTAATCTTTCGTCGCCGGGTTGGTGCCGAGGAAGACGCGCTGCCACGTCCAGAGGAGGTAGCCGGCGGTTAGGATCGTGGTCAGGATGGCGGGGATGGCGAGGGTGGGGCTGTAGTTCCAGGCGCTCATCATCACGCAGAATTCGCCGACGAACCCGCACAAGCCGGGGAGCGCCATCGACGCGAAGAACAGGATCACGCTGACGCCACAGAACAGCGGCATCGGTTGCTTCAGGCCGCCGAGCAGGTCGATTTCCCGGTGGTGGGCGCGGTCGTAGATCACCCCGACGATGAAGAACATCCCCGCGGAACTGACGCCGTGCGCGAGCATCTGAAACATCGCCCCGGTCACGCCCCACTCCCAATACTCCGGCGACTGCGACCACGACGCCAGCCCCAGCACCACGTACCCCATGTGGCTGATCGACGAGTACGCCAGCAGCTTTTTGAAGTCGGTTTGCCCCAGCGCCACGAACGCGCCGTAGACGATGCTGACGACCCCGAGCAGGCCGACGTACCAGGACAGTTCGTTCGCCGCCCACGGGCAAATCGGGTAGGCGAAGCGAATCAACCCGTAACCGCCCAGCTTCAACAGCACCCCCGCCAGGATCATCGACACCGCCGTCGGGGCTTCCACGTGCGCGTCGGGCAGCCAGGAATGTAGCGGCACGAGCGGCACTTTGATGGCGAAGCCGATGAACAGTAGCGCGAACAGGATGTACTGGAACTCGGGGGTGCAAATGCTCTGGGCCTTCAACCGGGCCAGCGCCGCGTCACGGTCCACGCCAGCGGCGAACAGCGGCACGGCTCGGGTGTCGTCGTTCGGCATCGGGGAATCGGTCGCGGTCTTGCGCACGGTGATGCGGTCTTCGTGGCCGTTGAGGACCAGCATCGCGGCGCGACCGGCCTTCGATAGCGTGATGAAATCGAAGGTGTGAACCTCGACTTGTTGCTTAGCAAGTTCGGGGGACAGTTGCGGGTTGGCTTGGCGCAGATCGGCGGCCCGACTACTGACGACGCCCTGATCGACGAAGTCGCGCACGTTGACGGAGTACAACGCGATGATGGCGGACAACAAACAGACGCTGCCGACCAATGTGTAAATCACGAACTTGATCGCGGCGTACTTGCGCCGTTTCCCGCCCCACAACCCAATGAGAAAGAACATCGGCATCAGCATGACTTCGTAGAAGACGAAGAACAGAAACAAATCGAGTGCCAGAAACGCCCCAATCACGCCGGTTTGCAGGAAGAGGAGCAGTATCAAGTAACCTCGCAAGTTCTCCTCGATCTTCCAACTCGCCACGACCGCGAGCAGCATGATGATGCACGTGAGCAGCACCAGCGACAGGTTGATCCCGTCAACACCCAGGGCAAAATCAATGTCCAACCGCGTGATCCACGGGCGGCGGGTGAGCAGGTCATCGGAGCGATATTTCTTAGGCATCGGGCGGTGCGCGGCATCGCTCATGGCCTGATCGGAGCGAGAATCAAGGCGGCTATCGGGGTGGTATAGGTTCGTCGTGGTGCGGTCGGAGTAGCTATCGAGGATCGTGTAATAATCAATCAACCGGCACAGCCCCAGCGTCAACGTTGCCGCCGTGCCGATGAGCGCCCACCAGCGCATCAATTCTTTGAAGCGATTCGGAATCAATAGCAGCGATGCGGCAAACGCGGCGGGCAGGAACACCAGCACGGCCAAATTCACCATGTCCAGTTCGCGGCCAGCCGGGTTGAACAACGAATCGAACATGCGGTTTACCAGGATGAAAACAGGATTCACCACAGAGGGCACAGAGAGCCACAGAGAAA
>JANLRE010000130.1:0-5840 GCA_031368205.1 Fimbriiglobus sp.
GACGAAGACCCCTGCGAACTCTACTTCGGCGATTACAAACTCGTCGAGGGGCGACAACTTCCGCACCGGATTGAGGTCCGCACCGGCGACCGCCGATACGCCATCCTGACGATTAAGTCCTACCAACTCACCAAGAAGTAACCCGAACTGCCACCATGCTAAGTCGTACCTGGTTTGTCGTTTTTGTGGCAGCGCTACTCGTGATATTTACGAGTCGAACTGCTGTCGCTTCGGACCCGTTCAACAAGGTTGCGGACACCACCAATCAACGCATCGTGAAGTTGTTCGGGTCCGGCGGCTTTGGCAAGCTCAAGAACTACGGCTCCGGCATCCTGATCTCCCCCGAGGGGCACATCCTCACGGTGGCAAACCAGATGTTGGACACCTCCGAATTGGTGGTTCACCTCTACGACGGTCGGCGGATGAAAGCGGTCGTCCTGGCGACCGAATCGGAACTCGATGTTGCCCTGGTGAAGATCAAAATCGAAGGCAAAAAGATTGACGAACCCACCGGCTTGGACCTACCGTTTTTTGACATTAACGAAGCGGCGAAACGGCCACTCGCCACGACCGGGGATTGGGTGTTGGCCTTCGGCAACGAGTTTGAAATTGCGATGCGTGACGAGCCGGTCAGCATCCAACGCGGGATCATTGCCGCGTATTCCAAGCTCCACGGCCGCCTTGGGATTTTCGATTTCCCGTACAACGGCGAAGTGTACGTGATCGACGCCATCACCAACAACCCCGGTGCGGGCGGCGGGGCGTTGACGGACCGCAACGGCAAATTGCTGGCGATCGTGGGTCGAGAATTGCGCAACGCTCAGACGGAGACGTGGATGAATTACGCGGTGCCGATTGGTGCGAAAGTCGAAATCAAAGACGGCGACAAATCGACCGTTGTGAGCATCCCCGAATTCGTGGCGAAGGCCATGAAGGGCCAGTATAAATCGACCCGCCGAGTCCAGCAGCAAACCGGGCCGGGCGGCTACCACGGCATCGTGTTCGTGCCGAACATTCTCGATCGAACACCGCCCTACATCGAAGAATTGGTTCCCGATTCGCCTGCCGTGAAAGCCGGACTGAAGCCGAACGATCTCGTCAGTTTCGTCGATGGCGAACCGACCGTCAGCATCAAGATGTTTCAAGACATGATGAAGAAAACCCGACCCGGAACCACGATCCGCATCGAAGTCCGGCGGGGGGATAGCTTGCAAACCATCGAATTGAAACTCGAAGACTACCCCAAGACGGCGACCACGCCGAACAAAAAGTGACCCACGAATTTCACGAATCAGACGAATGAAAATCAGAAATCAGGGTCGAACCATGATGCTTCGCTTGTTCGGTGCTGTCCTCGCTGTCATCGGGTTGTCACTGTTTGGCGCAACGACCGCATTTGCACAGGATGTGAACGAGTCGAGCGAGAAAGCGATGAAGGACGCGGCCAGGACGGTCGCGCCGTGTGTGGTGAAAATTGAAACGATCGGCGGGACCGGAATCGTCGGCGGTGCGTCCGGTGCCGGGGCGCAAGCGGGCATCCGGAAGGGGATCGGCCCCACGACAGGTTTGATTGTGGCGAAGGACGGCTACGTCATTTCGAGCGCGTTTAACTTCGCCAACAAGCCGACCGATATTTTCGTCACGGTCCCCGGCAAACCGCGTTTGGTGGCGAAGATTATTGCCAACGACACGACGCGAATGCTGACGCTTTTGAAAGTCGATCTTCAAGATCTGCCTGTCCCAACACCGTTCCCCAAGAAGGATGTTCAGGTCGGCCAATGGGCGTTGGCGTTAGGGCGTGCGCTTGATACGGACCTCAAAGAGTTGCCGTCGATGAGTGCGGGCATTATCAGCGCGACCGGGCGGATTTTTGGCAAAACGATTCAGTGCGATGCGAAGGTGTCGCCGGTCAACTACGGTGGTCCGCTCGTTGCGATTGATGGCCGGGTGTTTGGTGTGTTGGTGCCCGCTTCACCACGCGGGGAAACGGACGTCGCTGGTGTGGAGTGGTACGATTCCGGCATCGGGTTCGCCATTCCGCTCGAAGACGTTTTCGCGGTGTTGCCGAAGTTGAAAGATGGCAAAGAGCTTCGCCGTGGATTACTCGGTATCACGGCTAAAGTCCAAGAGGATGTTTACAACCTGCCACCGATCATCGGCGCGGTTTCACGGGACTCCGCAGCGGAGAAGGCCGGGATTAAGGCAGGCGATCTGGTGCTTGCGATCGACGGCAAGCCCGTCGCAAACTTCTCGCAAATCCAACACGCCCTTGGCCCCAAGTATGACGGCGACGTGATCGCAGTGAAAGTGCAACGTGATGGCAAAGATATTGACCTGCCAAGCGTGACGTTGACCGGCAACATCACATCCTTCACGCAACCATTCTTCGGCATATTGCCGATGCGTGACGACCCGGATCCCGGTGTGGAGGTGCGGTTCGTTTATCCGAACAGCCCTGCAGAGATTGCGGGGCTGAAAGCCGGTGACCGGATCATGAAACTTGGCCCCGCCAACCCGCCGCCCGGTTCACCACCGATGGTCCCCGTTCTCGATCGTGCTGCACTCACTACCTTGATGACCCGTTTCAATGCCAACACGGAACTGAAAATCGAAGTGAAACGTAAAGAGGGCGGGAAGGCGGAAACGCTAAACATCAAGTTGGGCGTATTGCCCGAAGAACTGCCGAAAGAACTTCCCCTACCATCCAGCGCGAAGCGGGCGCTCGAAAAACAAAAAGGTCCGGTTGCGCCCAAGGGGAAAGGCAAGGGCGAACAGCCCAAAAAAGAGAACCCGGCTGAAGAACCTGAAAAGAAGAAAGACGAGGCCGAGACCGGGTTGATGAACCGCACGAACCCGACCTTGGGCCGCGAGTTTTGGGTTTACGTGCCGGAAAATTACGACAAGAACATCTCGTATGGCGTCATCATTTGGCTGCACCGAGGCAAAGCCGCCGCGAAGGAAGGGGATGACCTGTCAAAAATCTTTGGCCGCTTCTGTGAGGAGAATCACTTTATTCTGATCGGCCCGAAGTCAAAGAATGCGGAAGGTTGGCTGCCGAGCGAGACAGAAGAGTTGCTGCAAGACGTGCGAACGGTGCTGGGCGAGTACACGATTGATCGCTCCCGGATCGTTGCTCACGGGATGGGCAATGGCGGGCAGATGGCGTTCTACCTGGGGTTCACCGCACGGGATCTGATTCGCGGCGTTGCGACGACCGGGGCAGTCCTCAGCACGCAACCCAAGGAACCCGTTCCCGGCCAACCACTGTCATTCTTCATCGTGGGCGGCGAACAAGACCCGCTCGTCAAGGACATCGCCGAGGCCAAGCCACGACTCAAGGAGAAGAAGCATGCCGTCATCTACCGCCAACTGAAAGACTTCGGCAAAGAGTACCTACTCGACACCACGCTCGAAGAACTGAAAGTCTGGCTCGATTCACTGGATCGCATCTGACCACGAATCACACGAATCGGACGAATAAGAATCGTGAACACCAAGAGTAGTGTGAGTCTCTTGTAAAATATTCTTTGCTTTATTCGTCCGATTCGTGTGATTCGTGGTTCACTTTAACTCCACCGACCAGTAAGCGTTGTCGATGAACGACTGCCACGATTGGTACTTCTTCTGGGACAACTTCAGGTTCAGGATTGGCGACCGCTTCGGCTTGTCCGGTCTCCGTATCAGCGTCAAGTTTGCCTGTTTTGGGGTGCGTCCGCCTTTGCGGACGTTGCAGTCTACGCAGGCGCACACGATATTTTCCCACGACGTTTGCCCGCCCTGGCTGCGCGGAATCACGTGGTCCAAGCTCAGTTCCGACAGGATGAACTTCCGGCCACAGTACTGGCACTGATTGCCGTCCCGCGCGAAGATGTTGCGCCGGTTGAACTTCACGGTTTGGCGTGGCACCTTGTCGTAACCCAACAGGCGAATGACGCGGGGCGCCTGAATTTCCGAAGTCGGGGTACGAATCCAGTCGTCTTCTTCCTTACGGAAGTTTTGCGACCGGAACGCGCTGACCTCGGTCCACGATGAAAAATCGTAGGTCAAATACTGGCCGTCTTCGAGGGTGACGACCTCGGCCAGGTCTTTACAGAGCAAACAAAACGCCCGCCGGACGCTGATGACGTGGACGGCCATGAACAACTTGTTCAGAACGAGCACGCTCGAATCCAACGCCGTGTAAGTGCCAGCATTCATAGCGAGGGCGGCCTTTCGGATTGAAGGAGGTCGGTACGTTCCCACGAGAACCGCGGTGGGTTCGCAAAGACAAGACGCGCGAGCGATATGGCAGGTTCGATCACAAACACATCATAACTGCGCACGAATTGCAGATGCAAGTATTCTGTCCCCACTTCTCGATTGAGTTTCACGAGTTGTTCACATTGGGATTGCCGGAATCAGGCCGCATTAGCCGCCCCAACCGTAGAATCGCCCGTTCGCATTTCTCCGAACTTGACGTGACCGGAACCCGCACGACGTGCAACGTGATCGGGCAACCGGCACGCTGATAAGCCGTGTGACTGAAACACCGTCCGGGGTAGATTAGCCCGGCACAGTTTGTTCCTGTCAATGCGGCGTAGCACAGTATCTGATGCACGTCCTCCGCCGATGGCCCCGATGCGCGCAACGTCTTCCACTTCACGTCCCAAACGGACGCGGGTTTGCCGTTGGCATCGGTTATCACTAAATCCGGTCGAAGCGAAAGTGTTGCGGCGTGGGGCGAATGCAACGCGAGTTCCGGTTCGGAATTGACTGACCAATCACTCGGTAGAACACCGGGGCGGCTCAGTTGCTGAGTGATGTAGGATTGAAAAAGCTGTTCCAAGTTCAGCAACAACGCACCGGAATCGTAGCGTCTTCCACCGCCATTCAAAATCATCGTACTGAGTTCGATTAGCTCTTGATACGGTGTAGTACGGGCAGTGAATTGAAGATCAACCAGTCCGCCGGTTAGCGGTGACACGCCGGTAAAGGCTTGCAGACTGGCTTGAAGTCGAACTCGTGCTTCGTCGCATAGGAAAGGTGATGTCAGCAACCGCAAGGCGGCGGCTTTCGGGAGTTGGTTCCAAATCACATCCGATGTGAATTCATCCGTGATGAGGTGAAACAGAGTCGATGGCGTTGTGTCACGCAGTTGTCGCGGGATGTCGATTCGCCCGCGAATGGTTGCGGACTCAGTTTCCTGTTGCACGTAATCCCGAATCAAGCCAGCCGCGATTCGAGATTCCATTAACGACAGCAACCGCTCCGCGATCAAGTTGACAAGCTGACTGTACCACGCCACAGAAGTGTTTGAACTGCTCTTCTGTGACGACGAATGATGCAGTGGGATGAAGTTTTGAAACACCGTCGCCGCGATTTTCGGAACGATGATCCAGCGCCGATTCGCCGTCTGAAAACTCCCCACATACCCCCGTGCCGTGACCTTGTAACAACCGCGTCGAAGAGTCGGGACGACCTCGACGATGCGGGCAAAGTCTGCAATCAGTTCCGCAACATCTGTCCGCCGCAACCGCACCAGCGTGCTACGGCGTTCGGTTAACGTGACGGTACTCACGGCTGTTCCGGCTCCGCGCCTTCGGCGGGCTTGAGTGGTGCTTGTAATCGGCGTAATGCGGGATCGTAAATTTCGATGCCGAAATCAGTGCCTTTATCGCCAGTCGCCGGATCGTAGAAAACACCGCCGTCGTCGGTCAAGTCCGGGCCAACGGTGTAAACCGCGATGCCATCCGGCAGGCGTTTGTAAACAATCGGTTTGCCGGTGAACGGGTCCAGTGGGATTTCAGCCAGGATGTTCTTGGGGATCATATCCAGTGTAGCAGGCCATTGACCGAACTTTT
>JANLRE010000154.1:0-13163 GCA_031368205.1 Fimbriiglobus sp.
CGAGCAATCTCAATCCATCGGCTAGGGTCGCCACCCTCCTCATCTGCTCTCTTCTACAACCTCCGCCATAATGCGTTTTTGAGCTATGATGTTTCGTTCTGAATGCCACTTCCTTATCATTCGATCCGATCGCCGCGCTGAGCGATGGGATTTCATCCGTCTCATCCCCCCACTTATCCTCAGCAATCGAACTGCCAACTACAGGTAAGGAACTAAACGGATTCTAACTATCGGTTTTACGGCGGGAGGCGATTCGTCGAATCTTTTGACCGACTTCAGGTGGCGATTCATCGTGGGTAACGTGGCCCCTCCCTGGACTTATCACCAGGCTCGGGCGGTCGGGACAGGGCGAAACTCACGCTCGTCTTGGGGATCGGCGGCGGCGACGGTTTGAGCAGGATGCCGCCGATCCCGGAGGTTCTGCCAACTGAGCATCGTCCCCTTTGCGCTCGTCACCCGGCACAGGCGGTGGGCCAGCCACGTGTACACGTCCAGGGCCAGGGCCGAGTGCTTCAACGCCGACAGCGCCCGGTAGTCGAGCGGCACCGCGTGGTGTTCCAGGGTCTCATAGAACTCGTTCGATAGCTCTAGGTATCCGGGCCACAGGGTCTTCAGGTCGCCGTCGTTGTGCAGCCACGCCTCGAAGCGTTGGATCGGCTTGGCGTCCACGGTAACCGCTCCGCCCCCGCTCGTCACCCCGATCGATAGCCGGCAAGCGGCCAGGGCTTCCACCTCCGGCGGAACGTCGGGTACCCGCCCCCTCCGCCGACACCCAACGTCCGGAGGAATTGCCGCACGCCGTCGCCGATCTCGACCTCCGTATTGAGTCGGATCGCCCGGGACCAGACGGGGACCATGGCCGGGGTTACGCTCACCCTTCGCCTGATCGTTGCTCCGGGTCACGAGTGATCTCAAAAGTGGTATGATGGATTTCCATGACCGGCCACTCCGCCCTCGAACCGGTCACCGTGTCCGAACGCTCCCTTCCCACCCAGGTGTCGTGGGCCCAACAACCCCATCACGTCACCTCGCAACCCGATCAAGAGCATGTCATCGGAATCGAATCACTGTCGTGAGTTGCGGGACACTCTCAGTCCGATTCGCTTGAGAACCAGCCAGTACGTGACCTCGCACTGCCCGGTTTCCGCTTCCCACGCCGCCGCCTGTTCGGACCACGAGCCACTCAAAGCATGAACCCTTCGGGCCACTTCTTCCTGCGTCTGACGCTGGGGCGTGCGATCTAACTTGCCGACGACCCGCCGGCCGACCGGGACCGTAGAGTTCACTTGCCGGGCGGATGTCCGCCAACGTCAAGCCGTTCGCCCGGAGTAACCGAATTCGTTCCACCGGAGTACCAGTCACGTCACGGGTCACCACCGCCCCGAACGCACTTGCGAGGAGATGGAAATAGGCGATGCCCCTGACGCTGAGCGTGGTACCAACCACACGATGCAAAGTGGAATGCCGACCGGCATCGGTTTCTATTCGCGGATTTTGAGCGAATCATTTAAACGAAGAGAGCCAATATCACCGTTGCAATCCGATCGCATCACTCTGATTGGTCAAGTTCTCGGTACAACCGGGAGCTAACGGCATCGTCGTTGAGCGGGAATGATCAGCGACGCTCGTGCATTCAGAACTGGGATACGGTCTCGTCATCCCTGTTCGCCACCGCATCCCGATCGCCACTTACGGTGTAAAAGCGTCTCCACCTGCCTGTTCGGTACGTGACGCTTTTTGATACTTTTTGCCAGCTGACCCGGTCCCACGGGCGGCGAGCGCGCCGATTCACCTAGGCCGGCAGCGACTCAATTTATCAATCGATCAATGACGGTGTAGTTCAATTTGGTCGTGAAGTTTGGTCCGTATCCGATGGATTCCGCTTCCATACACGTTCCACGGAATTCCACGTAACAAAATAGAATCCACGAATTGTCCACGATTCAATGCGCTTCTTTGCACGGAATCGCGGCGTTTGCGACTTGTTACAAAGCAGTCGAGCAACTATAAATAGACAACGAAATAAGGCGTTTGGAGAAAAACAGGGCGAAGTGCAGAGGCAGTTTCATAAGCGATAGGTCGCCGGTTCAAGTCCGGCCCTCGGTACTTTCCTACGGACCCGTTCTCATCACCTCCGCCCGTTCTCCGTCCACACCCGGCAGATATGACGGTGTTATTCGCGGTCTCGAACGGCCGCGATACACAACACACCGTTTCTTTATGACTTGTTACCGCCTGGAACATAGCCGATCAACGGGGCCAGACGAGTTCGCACTTCATCCAAGAACGCAACCAAACCGTTCTCGGTGCCGCGCTCCCGCGACAGGGCAAGCGGCGTGGTGTTCCAACACTGGCGTTCGCGTTCGTATTCGCCGTTGGTCAGTGCCTTCAACACGCGCTTCGGACTTCGTTTTGCGGTGTCGTCCTTGCATGCCGTCAGTTGGTGGCTCCGCTCATGGGGATAAAACCCCAACGTCTGCCGCTCGTCGTCGAGTAGCACATGTTCCGACGGATCCTGTGGATCGAACCCGCAAATGACCCAGGCTTCGCGTTCCACGACGGCAAGGCCGACGACGATCACAGGTTTTGCGATCGATCTTTCATGTTCGCTTCGGGCTTGTTCGAGTCCGCGTTTTCGCGTGGGTTGGTGATCTTGATCACGGATGAACAACACGGCGTCTAACTCGCCGTCAAATTCCAACAGCAAGTATTCCAATGCCCTACGGGCCGCGATCGCGTCGGGAAATCCTGGACCGTCTGCGAAGTGACCATGTGCCCGGACAAGTGCCTGTTTCGCGGATTGCTTGATCCCTGTCCACGTTAATCGCTCGTTGAGGCGGTTGGTGGAAATCCAATGTCGCTGGCCAGTAAGGCACTCCTCAAGCCAGCCGATAGCTTCGCACAGCACACGATCCGCCAACTCAGTGGCCGTATCGAAGTCGCATTCATGTTCGTGAACGACCGCAATACGAAGGCTCATTTCGTGGCGACCTCCGGTTCGGCCACCCATTTCTCCCCGAACACGCTCCACATCTCGCCGGGGTGGAACTCGTCCTTCCACTTGTCATACTTCGGATGTTTGGTCAACGGCTCGCAGGCCGTCGAACCATCTTCACGTAGGGAGGTTACCAGCACTTCGTTTGGCTGCATGTTGTCGAGCAAGTACGGCGAGTGGGTGGATCCGACGATCTGGATCTCGGGGTTCGCCGTTTGCACGCCGCGCAACAGCTCGATCAACTCCCGTTGGGCCTTCGGGTGCAAGGCCCGGTCCAGATCATCCAGCAGCAGCACTCCGGGCTTGTTCACGCCGTGAATCGCCGTCAACAGTCCGAGCGTCAGGAGGGTTCCTTTACTGATCTGAACAGCCTTCAACCCCTTACCGTTGATGGTGTCGAAGAGCAGTTCGTTCTGCGGGGTGTGCCGCAGCCGACGAACCGCCGGGACGATCCGGCGCAAATCGTCCTGCAATTTCAGCCACAAGTCCGGGTCTTCCAGATTCATTGCTGCTGTGGCCGAATGCAACCCCTGTCCGTTGGGCTGCATCATCCGGGGGTCGGAGTGAGTGGCAGCACCGGCGTTACGCAGTGCGTTCGGGTCGAGCCGCAGCCACACCGGGTTGGGCAACGTCCCATGCTGTGGTAGCCACTGCTTCCAATCCAGTGGGATGCCGTCTTTGGCGAACTCCGAGCCGGCACCACTCGGCATCCGACCCGGCTGTTGATGGTGTTGATGCTGGGCAGGCAATAACGTGCGATAACGGAAATGAACCTCTCCCGACAGGCAAGATAGCTCGACCTCATCCGTGATCCCGTGGGAACGGTTCTGCTTAAACTCCCCGTCCGACTGCACCGGCTGCATTTGGAACGTCCGGCACAGCAAGTCGAGGGCTTGCAGGAAGCTCGTCTTGCCGCTCCCGTTCGCGCCGACGAACACCGTGAACGGTTCGAGGTTCACCGTCACGTCCCGGAGGCATTTGAAGTTCTTGATCGTGACCTGCGTGATCATGGCTGGTCCCCCTTTGCCCGCATTCTAGCGTGCGGCGGTCTTCTCCGCGTTCGTCAGGTGGGTCTTGCGCCCGATCGTCGAGTTGCGCGCCTAACGTTCGCCGTACAACCCGCTCCCCCAAGAGCCGACCACGGCGTAGGGGACGGAAAGCGTATCGAGTGTTTGCGTGGCGTGTTTGAGTAGTTCAAATTGTTCCATGCGACATTCTCTTGGCGACTGCCGTTCTGATTTGCACGGGTGACCAATCCGGGTGACGAAGTCGTTCCCCGGCACTTAGAATCAGCAATGCGGACTTGTAACAGTCCGCAACCATTGCCGCGCGGTTCGCCGGAGTTTTCGCGGCGAGGATGGCCGCATACGTTCGATCAATCACTTCGATCCGATGACGTTTCATGGTGAAATCCTATCACAACCCGTTGTTGCAGTGTTGGAGAAAACCATGAACATCCAAGTTCGGGACGCGATCGAAGCCGATCTCCCCGCCATCGTGGACATTTACAACCAGTCCATTCCCGGCGGCTGGTCCACGGCGGATACCAGTCCAATTGCCGTGAGTGACCGCGTGGAGTGGTTTGGTAAATTTGACCCGCTCAAGCGGCCGTTGTGGGTCGCACTCTTGGACGACCAGATTGTGGCGTGGATTGGCCTCACGTCGTTCTACGCCGGCCGTCCTGCCTACGACGCAACGGCCGAGGTCAGCCTGTACATCGCAACAGCGTATCAACGACGAGGACTCGGGCGATTCTTGAAACAACGTATGATCGAGCATTGCCCGCAGTTGGGGGTGACGACACTTCTCAGTATGCACTTCGACCATAACGAAGCCACCCGTCACATCAACGAAAGTATGGGCTTCCAACAAGTCGGCCACTTAGCGGAAATTGCCGTGGTCAACGGACAAAATCGCGGGCTAATCATCTCCGCCCTTCGCATTCCGCCGAACGGGTAGGTTAACCATCACAGCCGCCCATCTCGGCACAATCCCACTCGTGCGGTTGTGATTTGCATTCTGGATTCGATGATTCCATCACACTTCTGTATCCGCACTCCCGATAGTTTCAGCACATCCCTGAACCGTTGCAGTGTGCAACGCGGGGAAATCTCAGGCCACAGAGGTGGCTTGAATATCGCTCCTAATCCACGGAAGGTTTACCATGCGTAAGTTCCTCTTCGCGATCCTGATCGCCACCGCTGCAATGACCGCCGTCACGACCTCCGGTTGTAAGTCGGCGTCCAAGTCGGGATGTAGCACTTGTGGCTAAATCCACTGCAACGAAAAAAAGCCCAGGCTGCCCTGGGCTTTTTTTCGTTGCACCACTGCTGCTACTCCGCACCTGGATCACGCAGCAGCGCTGGTAACCCTTGCGTGACTGCCGTGGCGTCACGTCGCGGGATGTAATCGATCGGGGCGGTTTGGCGTCCGAGCCGGTTGTGGTCGATTTTGCCGGTCAGTTCTTCATAGACGTGCTTGACGTTGTCGTCGTTCTTCTTCGCGGGCTTGCCGGTCCACTCTTCGTACCACGCCATGTCAAGACCTTTGGTGATGTCCGCAAGTGGCTTCTTGGCGTCGAGACCCTTTTGCACTTCGTCACGCAGTTCGACGAAGTAGCGTTTCTGTTTGCCAAGTAGTTCTTTGCCGGTCACGCTCCCGTGGCCGGGGCAGACTAGATCAACGTCGAGCTTCGCCATCCCGTCGAGGCAACGAACCCACGACGCAGTATTAGAATGGCCCATGAAATTGAAGGAACCATTGACGCACGCATCCCCGGTGCAAAGAATCTTCAACTTCGGCAGATACGCGACCGCGTCTCCACTGGTGTGGCTGTGACCGAAGTGTAAGAATTCAACCCGTTGCGTGTCGTCTTCCAATACGTACTTGTCGTCGAATGTAATATCCGCTTGCTTCAGTTCATTGTCCTTGATGTCCTTGCGGTCCTTGCTCGCATCGGCCCATTGCTTGGGGCCATTCGAGGCGAGCAACCGCGCCGCTTTGGTGTGGGCGACGATCTTCGCGCCCTCTTTGGCCCAGATACAATTGCCGTAGGCGTGGTCGCCGTGGTGGTGGGTGTCGAGCACATATTTGATGGGTTTGTTCGTGGTTTTCTTGATCGCAGCAATCACATCACCCGCCTCCTTGGGGAAGTTGGCGTCGATCACAACCACATAGTCTTTGAACACGATCCAAATGTTATTGCTACCACCAAACGGGACGGTCATGTCCGTCGCACTGATCGAGGAATAGCGGAAGAACACGCCCGGCGCGATCTCCACCACATCATTGAACTTCATTGGGGGGATTTTGACTTTCGCAACAGCGGGTTTATCTTCCGCAGCGAAGATCGCCAACATGAATACACCCAGAACACTCATCAACAGTGCAATACGCTTCAACATGATTCTTGCTCCTGAAATAACAATATCGAATCTTTTAGACAGGATTAACAGGATTAACAAGATTCAATCCTATTTTTAATCCTGTTCTTCAATCCCGTTAATCCTGTTAATCCTGTTAATCCTGTCTAAAATCTTTTCGACCGACAGTTACCGTCACACATCACACAGTCGCACGGCTTGGGCTAAGCCTTCGCGGGGGTTGCGGGTCGGGATGAACTCGTGGCCGACGTAGCCGGTGTACTTCAACTGCAACAGTTTGTGCATGATGCCGGGGAAGGCGATTTCTTGCATCTCGTCCAACTCAGCGCGACCGGGGTTACCGGCGGTATGAATGTGGCCGATGATGTCCTTGTTCTCCTCCAACCGCCGGATCACATCACCGTGCATGATTTGCACGTGGTAGATGTCGAACAACAGCTTCACACGCGGTGAACCCACTTTGCGAACGATGCCCGCCAAGTAGTCGAGGTCATCGCCTTGGTAACCGGGGTGGCCTTTCATCGGGTGCGTGTCATCGCGGGTGTTGAGATGCTCGATGCAAATCGTCACGTTCTTTTTCTCCGCGACCACTGCGAGTTCCTTCAACGCTTTCGTGGTGTTCGCGGCGCCGTCGTCCCGGCTGATTTCCCCGCTCTTGGGGTCCGCAGGGTCGTGCCATTTGTAACCCGTAAACGCAATCACATTGGGCACCCCGGCGTCAGCACATTCCTCGATGCGTTTCGTGGTCGCCGCAATCACCTCCGCGGAGTGGCGTGGATTATTTAGGCCGTACATGAAGCCCGCTTTCGGGTAGCCGTTCATCGCAATCGCACAGGTCAAGCCGTGTTTCTTCAGTGTCGGCCAGTGTTCCGGGTCGATCAATTCAATCGACGCACACCCGAGTTCCTTGGCCATTTTGCAGGTCGTCTCCGCGTCCCACTTTTCCCCGGCCACGTTGAAGCACCAGTACACGATGGAGTGCTTAATGTTGCCCTTCGGCTTGTAGGGTTCAGCGGCACCAGCCTGCGGCGAAATCAGCGAGGCAGCGCCGGTAGCGACAGCCGCACCGAGAACGGCCCGGCGTGTCGGGTCATGCGGAGAGGTCATTTTCTAGACTCCTGGTTGTGAGTAACAGCAACGTCATCCTGCATAGCATCGCCGAGGCGGCAGGCTTCTGCAAGTCTATGACGGCGGCGGCCCGAAATTCGTCCACTGCGTTCCGAACAACTTTTGCTATCTTGGCCCAACAGTTCGATAATGGCATCTGATGGCCAGGACAATCTTATCCGGTCGTAGTAACAGTGGAAGGCAATGCACATGGAACCGCTCGGCAACGTGACGTTTAATGGGAAGATTCTGGGCGATCTCGACATCAGCGGTCTCGCGGTCGTCGGCGACTTTCTCGTCATCTGTTCGGACGAAACCGCAACCGTGCAAGTCCTCAAGAAGGACGGCGTCAACTACACGGTGTTGCACGATTTGATCCTCGATCCGTCCGGCAAGGAAGTGGACTTGGAAGGCGTTGCGGCGGAGGGGAACACCGTTTACGTCACGGGTTCCCACAGCCGCGTTCGCAAGGAGAACGAAACGGCACCCGGCGTGCTACCGATCTTGGACGACAAGAAACACCGCGAGCAGTTCTTCCGGTTCACCCTGGATGCGGCAGGCAAACCGGGCCGGGTCGAAACCAAGAGCTTGAAAAAGGCACTCGATAAAGACCCGATTTTGAAGGACTTCATTCCGATCGCCAGCAAAGAGAACGGCATCGACATTGAAGGGTTGGCGGTCAAAAAAGGCGTGCTCTACTTTGGCTTTCGCGGCCCGGTGTTGCGGGACAACTGGGTGCCGATCCTGACCTGCACTTTTGACGACCCGACCGCCACTGCCAAGACGGTCTACGTCAATCTCGACGGGCGTGGCGTCCGGGACATTGTGGCGACCGCCGACGGGTTCTTGATTCTCGCCGGACCTGTCGGCAACGGGCACACGTCTTATCGCATCTATCATTGGGACGGCCACGACCTGTGGTCCAAAACGGCGCCGGGTCAGATGAAGCGTCTGGCGGACGTACCCCCAATGGGGAAAGGCAAACCCGAAGGGCTAACCGTGTTGAAACAAGTTGGCAACGAGTACGAATTGCTCCTCGTCTGTGACGGAGTCAAGAACGGCGCCCCGACGCGGTGGAAGCTCAAGCGCTAGACAACGGTTACCACGCCGGAAGTCCTGCGAGGTGCCGTGTGGTTATTCTCGCCCCGTGACCAACTTCACTGTGTGTTCTTTGCCATCGTCCACGAGCGGTATCTTCCCGTCCGAGATTGTAACGCCGTCAACGATCAACTTGTGGCTCAGGATTTTGTGCGTGTTCTGGACGTCAATTTTGTAGACCGCTTTCCCAAAGCGATAGGTGACCTGAAACGACCGCCATTCGGTAGGCACGCATGGCGTGATATGAAGCCGGTCACCCACACGATGTAAACCAAGAATGTCTTCGAGTCCAACGCGGTAGAACCACGCCGCCGACCCGGTGTACCACGTCCACCCCGCGCGACCTGTTAGCGGTGGGCGACTGTACACATCCGCCGCGATGACGTAGGGTTCGCCCCGGTAGCAATCGGCCTTGGGCATCGTGTTCGACGAGCGAATCGGGTTGAGCAAATCAAACAGGCGATAGGCTTCCTGGGTGCGGCCCTGGGCCGCCAGAGCCTTTACCATCCAGCACGCCGCGTGGGTGTACTGTCCGCCGTTCTCGCGCACGCCTGGCAAATACCCTTTGATGTACCCCGGTTGAAGCGGGCCGGTATCGAACGGCGGCTCGAACAGCAGCACGAGACGGTTCGCCGGCTGAACCAAATGCTTCATCGCCTCGTTCATCGCCAACGTCGATCGGGCGGGGTCGGCAACGCCCGAAATCGCGGACCACGATTGGGTAAGCGAGTCAATCCGACACTCCTCGTTTTGGGCGGAACCGAGGGGCGTTCCGTCGTCGAAGTAGGCCCGCCGGTACCACGCGCCGTCGTAGGCGTTTGTCTCGATCGCGTCCCGGAGTTGCTCCGCCCGCGCCCGACTGGTTTGGGCGTAAGCTTTATCACCCCGGAGATCGGCGACATTGGCAAACTGGTTGCGGCAAACGATCTGGAACCACGCCACCCAGACGCTTTCGCCGCGCCCTTCCGCACCCACGGTGCTCATGCCGTCGTTCCAATCACCCGTACCCATCAGCGGCAGCCCGTGGGCGCCTAATTTCCAACCATACTCCAGCGCCCGCACGCAGTGGTCGTAGAGCGTTGCCGTCTCGCCTGCCACGGTCGGGGTGTCGTACCGTTCGTGCTCGTGTGCCGCCAATGGTGGGGCAACCAGGAACGGAACCAGCTCGTCGAAAATGCCAACATCTCCGGTGGTCTCCGCGTAGACGCAGGCAGCATAGGGCATCCAGAGGAAGTCGTCGCTGAACCGGGTTCGGACGCCGTTGCCAGCGGGTTCATGCCACCAGTGTTGCACGTCGCCTTCCAGGAATTGCCGACTAGCCGCGCGCAATATGTGCTTGCGGGCTTCCGTTGGGGCCGCGTGGAGCAAGGCCAGGACATCCTGGAGTTGATCGCGGAAACCATACGCGCCGCCCGATTGGGAGAACGCCGATCGACCCCACACCCGACAAGAAAGCGTCTGGTAAATCAGCCACCGATTCATCATCAGGTCGAACGCCGGGTCTGGCGTTTTCACTTGGACGGCTTCACATAGGGAATCCCATTGATCGACCACGGTTTTCAACGTCTCCTCCGCCGCAGCGGGTGCGAGGTGCCGTTGAATGACCGCGCGGGCGACCTCGGCACTGACCGTTTGCCCCAGAAGAAACACAACCGTGCGTTCCTCGCCTGGCTGGATTAACACCGACCCGTGTATGACAGCGCAGGGGTTCAGGCTGGGGCCAACTCGCCCAGACAACCCGGTGCGGTCAAACGCAGCCGGGGCTGCGAGGCTACCGTTGCGGCCGATGAACTCGGCCCGGTCGCCTGTGATCGTCTGGCGGTCGAGTTTCCCGGCTACGAAGGCGACGTGCGAGCCGTACTCGATGTTGAACGGGTTGCGTGCGAACACCGCACCCGTCTCCGTGTCACGCTCCGTGACAATGTGTTGCGCCGTCACATCGCGGTTCGGCCCGAGAACCCACTCGACGTAATAGGCCACGAACAATTTGATTGGTTTCGATCCGGTGTTCTTCAGCTTGAGGAGTGAAATCTTCACCGGGTCTTTGGGCGGGACGTAGACCGTTAATTCTTGCTCAATGCCGTTCACGACACGTTCAAAAACAGAGTACCCTTGCCCGTGCCGAACCGTGATCGGGCCGCCGTCGCGGACGGGGAGTGGGGTTGCGCTCCAGACCGAACCTGTGGCATCGTCTTGGATATAAATCGCATCCCCAGGCGGGTCCGAAACCGGGTCGTTGCTCCAGGGCGTGAGGCGGTTCAGTTGGCTGTTCCCCGCCCACGCAAACCCCCCACCCGAATCGGTCACCATGAACCCCGCGACGGGGTTGGCAATCACGTTCGACCACGGCGCCGGCGGGACGTGTTGCAGGATGTCCGGCGTAATCACGTATTCGAGTCCGTCCGAGGAGAACCCGCCGTAGTTGTTCCAGAACGAGAGACTTGCGGACGCATCCAGGACGGCGAAACGAGGTTTCCCGATTGCTGGCGTCAACCGGCGAGGTGGCAACGACCGAGGTGGCGAGACCGCATCGGCCTGGCTAGACAGAGGCCCGGAACGGTCGTCAATCACAACTCGTGCGGAAGCGAGCAACAACACATTGTCACCCTCGGCCATCTGCCCGCCTTTGCGGATGAATATGCCACTGAACCGATCGAGTTGTTCATTCAACCCCATTGTGCGGACCAACGAGATCGCCTCACCGTACAGATCGTCGTGGTAGCCGTTGGCGTTCTCACAAAGCACGACGATATCCGCTTTGAAACACTTAGATCGCCAGTAAGTATGGGCTAGAAGCAACTGACGGAGGTGTTCTAACCCCGTGGGGCTGTGGAGGCGAAGGAGCAGTATCGGGAGGTCACCGGAGATACCGAACGCCCAGAGTCCGTTTTGCCCACGACGGTTTTTGATGAGGATCCCCGCCTCGGCCCGCAGTGGACTCGCCGGGTAAAGCAAGTGTCCGCAAAGGCGTTGAAATAGGTGGACATCTTCAGGTCGGAGGTGGGCGTGTTGCAGCTCGATCCGGGTGTGTGCCCAGGCGAATTCAAAGGCACGATTCACGGCATGTGGCGAGTGATATTGGTCCGCGACTGCCACCGCCGCTTCGCGGGTTGACGTGACGCCCGTGGTAAAGGTCAGGACGATTTTTTCACCAGCCCGAAGGCGCATCGTTCGGCGGATGGCGAACACCGGATCGAGAACGGCACCTGTCGTGCCCGAAAGCTTACTGGCCACAGGATCAAACGCAACGGGCTGAGCGAGCGCACGACGGCGACCAACAAATAGCTCCCGGCTGGTCTCACAGGAGGTCGTGCCGCCAGGTCCATCAACGGACAGAACCTGGACTGCCCACACGGGTTGTTGGTCGGGCGACCGTGGCCGACGGCGACACAGTAGCGCCGCGTAATCGGGTAGCCATTCCGTTTCGAGGAAGAGTTTTCCAAAGGCGGGGTGAGCGAGATCGGCGGCGTGGGGGTTGAGGACGATTTCGGTGTAGCTGGTCACGTCCAGGTGTCGCGTTCGGGTACTCGCGTTGGTCAAGGTCACTCGCCGGACTTCGACATCTTGGTCTGGGACGACCGTAATTTCCAGAAGCGTTTCGATCCCGTCGTCGATTCGCCGGAGGTCAACTTTATCCAGCGCGAAGGTGACCTCGTAGGCGTCCGCCCGGCGGCAAGTCGGCTGGTGACCCGCAGACCACACGGCCCCGGAACGCCGATCTCGCACGAACAGGAATTGCCCGTAGCCGTCAATCATGGAATCGGCTCGCCACCTCGTTACGGCGAGGTCGCCGCACCGGCTGAACCCACCGCCGGCGTTTGTCATTAGGACCGAGTAGTTGCCGTTCGAGAGCAAATGGGTTCGCGGCGCTGGGGTGTCCGGCGTCGTGATCCGCCGCCGAGACGGGTATTTTGGTGTCGCCAACCTGACGGTTTCCACGCCGATATCGGTCGGCTCGATGATCGGCGTTTCAAAGGGAACCCGCTCCTCCAACAGCAATTGAGCCGCACGCACCACCGGCTCGGCGGCTAGGCGACGGCGCATAACCCCGTCCGTCAGTCGGTTGAGAATTGCTAACAACCCCATGCCTTGGTGGTGCGCCATGTACGACCGGACCACGCCCTTGGTCTGGGTGGCGGGTATCCGTTGGGGGGTGTAGTCGATCGCTTCGTAGAAGCCGTATGGGCCTTCCCCGTCGTCCGCCTTCAGGCGAGCGAGGTTGGCAATGGCGGCAGTCGCTTGCACGTCCACCGCCATGAGGGTGGCGTAGGGGGCGATCACGCGATCCTGGTTCAGGCCGCGTTTCAGTCCTAGCCCAGGAACGCCAAATGACTGGTACTGATATGTCATCGCCGCATCAAACAGGTAGAACCCAGACTCGGAGGCGCCCCACGGTAACCCCTCTTCTTTGCCGAACTCGATCTGTCGTGCGACAGCCGCATGTTGAGCCTGATCTAACAGCACGCCTCGCGGCACCGGAAGGAGAAGTCGGGGCATCAAGTATTCAAACATGGTGCCGCCCCACGACATCAACCCGATTTCTCCGCCCGTGCGAATCGCCAAGCGGCCCAGTTGGAACC
>JANLRE010000187.1:0-8733 GCA_031368205.1 Fimbriiglobus sp.
TGTATCAAAATAGAGTCACTGAAGAAGCGAACTCACGACAACTCAGGCAAAAAAATGCTGAAGAAAAGCTGCTTGATATTGAGCAATCATGGACTAAAATAGTTAAAGTTTACCATAGAAAATATAAGACGATCGCAGTAGACATTACATCAAAAGTATCTGGCTGTCGTAATTTGCCAAATGAGTACAATGTTGAATTGCACCATTTGTCGGCGAATACAGAAGCCGACTCCCGGCTTCGTCACTTGCGACTTCATCTGATTTCTGATGCAAATATCCCCAAGATCGGTGGGGGTCGGAAACAAATTCTTGCGGCCCACAACGTCAACACTGCTGCTGATATTGATGAACACGTAATCCGTGGGATTGACGGCTTTGGCGACGCACTGACGGGTAACTTATTGGCGTGGCGGCAGGTGATACTCCAGCAGTTTCGGTTCGATCCTCACGCGGCCATGTCTCCTGCTGAACTCCGACCATTAAAATCTCGATTCCAGACTCGCCAGCAACAAATCATCAACGAATTGGGGCAGCGTTTGACGACCCTGGAGTCACTCGCCCCGACTTGTAGTGCGGAAATCCAACTGCTGTTTCCGAGATTAACTGCGGCGGTCGCTGAGTATGAACAAACCAAGGCCGACCTTGAGTTGATGACGCTGAAGAATTGATAGTCGCCATCACGGCGCGTTCTTTTGAATGCGGTTGATGTACTGGCGGATTTCGCCGAGGGCGGCATTACCGACGCTCACACTTTGGGCAATTGCTCGCCTAGCACGGCGGCGGCACGGCTTCGGCCGGTGGTTGTGAGCTTTAGGATTGGTCCTTGTCGGGTGACGGTGCCGTTTTGCTCGGCGCGTTTGACGACGCGGGCGACTTCGGTGGGGGGCCACAGGAGGTGGCGGTGGAGGCCGGTTAGCAGGGCTTCGTCCGGTTCGGCGGGAGTGTTTTCGTGTTGGTACAGGTGAATCGCCAACATCGTTTCGAGGAACTCGCGGCGTTGGCGAAAGCGGCGAATGGTGTCCGCGAGGATCCCCCGTTTCGGCGCGGCGATCGACACGATGGCGAACAACCCGCCCAGCGTGGTGGCGACCATGCCGGCGGTGTTCGTTTGGAATTGGTAGGCGATCTTCACGCCGATAATCGAAGCCATCACCGCGAAGACGACGCTGAGAATCAGCATCCAAATCAGGCGATCCGTGAGCAGTCGAGCGCTGACCGCAGGCAACACGAGAAAGGCCACGACCAACACCGGGCCGACGGCGTCGAACGCGGCCACCGTGGTGACGGAGACGACGGTCATCAGCCCGTAGTGCATCAACCCTGGCAAAAAACCGAGGCTGGTTGCCAGCGCCGCGTCGAACGTGGTCAGCTTCAATTCCTTGTAAAACACCGCGACAAGCAGGGCGTTTAGCGTGAACAGCCCCAGCATAATCAGCGTCGGTAGGCGGCCTAGGTAGAGCGAACCCAAGTAGATCGGTCGGGTTTGATTGGCGTACTCGATGTGCCCCAGCAACACTTGATCGACATCAAGGTGCGTATCGCGGAAGTTCATGGAGGCCAACAGCGTGCCGATGCTGAAGAGTGCGGGGAACACCAACCCGATTGCGGCGTCTTCCTTCACGAGTTTGGTGCGCTGCAACAATTCCACCAACGCGACGGTCAACACGCCACTGGCTGCCGCGCCGATCGACAGCCACGGCGACGCCAAATCCTGGGTGACGAAGTAGGCGATCACGATGCCGAACAACAGCACGTGGCTAATCGCGTCGCCGATCAACGCGAGCCGGCGCAACACCAGGAACACGCCCGGCACCGCACACGCGGCGGCCACGGACGCGACGAGGAACAGGGATTCTTGCTCGGCGAGTGTCATCGGGTTGTCACCGCGAGTATGGGGGAACGCGACACGAGATTCGCCAAAATCCCACGACGGGGGGCGAACAACAGCGACACCAACGCGAACCCGGTTGCGACCAGCACGATCGTCGGCCCGGTCGGCACGGCTTGCCCGCGTTGGCTGAGGGTGTGACTGAGCAACGTCCCCACCAACCCCGCTGATGCGCCAAACATCGCGGCCAAGGTGACGACATGCCCGAGGCGATCGGCCCATTGTCGCGCCGCCGCAGCGGGGGCCACGATCAACGCACTCATCAGCACCACGCCCACGGTTTGCAAGCCGATGACCACGGAAAGCACCACGAGTGATGTGAGTAACCAGTCGAGACGGCGGGTCGGGAACCCGAGGCTGGCGGCAAAGTCCGGGTCGAAACTGAGGAGCTTAAACTCCTTCCAAAACAGCACCATCACGAGCACCGCCGGGCCCCCCAAGCCGATGAGCGGGCCGAGGTCTTCCAGGCGCATCGTCGCGGCTTCTTGGCCGAAGAGATATTGCTGCAACCGCACCGAGGCCGCGCCGGGGACGTTGTGTTGCAAGTACGTCATCAACACCAGACCCAACGCGAAGAACGTGGCGAGCGCCCCGGCCAACGCAGCATCGAAGGTCGCCTGGCCCCGTCGCACGATTCCGCCAACAATTGTCAGCGCCAGCCACCCGGTCACGGCGGCGCCCAACAGCAACACGACTTCCGAACGACCCCCGCACAAGTACGCCAGCGCCACCCCCGGCAAGGCGGCGTGCGAAACCGCGTCCCCTTGCAGACTTTGCCGACGCACCACGGCGAACGTCCCAATTGCGCCGCTAACGGCTCCCAATGCGGCAGTCCCCAACGCCACGGGGCGAAGCGTCGGGTCCGTGAGGAGTGACAGCAGGTTGTCAACGAACTGTGCCATCGCGGTGTCACCTCAATCTTCGATCGGCGGTGGCGGGTTCAATCGACCGGATTGACTCGGCTCGGTTTGCTCGCCGAGACGGGCCAGTTCATCCGTTTCCCAGGACTCTTGCTCGTCGATCGGCTCCACGTGGATCGTTACTTCGAGATGGGGTAACGCGGCCCGCAACTGGCCTTCAACACTGTGGGCTATCCCATGAGCGTCGCGGACGTTCATCGACCCATCGACGAGCAGGTGAAAGTCGGCAAACTTCCGCCGCCCCGCTTGCCGTGTGCGCAGCAAGTGAAAGTCCGCACCAACCGGAAGCGCGCCGCGAATCTGATCGCGGAGTTGCGTTTGTTCGACGGGTGGCAGCGCGTGGTCCATTAACCCGTCGAACGATCGGTGGACCAGTTTGAACCCGGTCAACAAAATGTGCAACCCGACCGCGAGTGCGAGGAGGGCATCCAGTTGTTGAACCCCGGTCACGGAGACCAGCAGCAACCCCAGCACCACCGCCACTGAAGTCCACACGTCGGTCATCAAATGATGGCCGTCCGCTTCGAGGACCATCGAACCATGCCGCCGACCGACCCGCAACAAGATTTGCGCCACAACCAAGTTGATGACCGATGCCGCCAACGCAATCGCGCCACCCAAGCCCAGTTGGCCCAACGGCTCCGGATGGAAAAGGTGTTGCACCGCGTAGGCCACCGTACCCACACCGGCCACACCGACGAGGACGCCTTCCAGACCGCTGGAAAAGAACTCGATTTTCTCGTGGCCATACGTGTGGTTCGGGTCCGCCGGCCGCGACGAATACCAGAGTGAAAAGTACGCCGTCAACGCGGCCAGCAAGTTGATGCCCGACTCCAGCGCGTCCGAAAACAGCCCCACCGACCCGGTGATTTGGTACGCGGTGGACTTCATCCCAATCGTCACCACAGCCGCCAGCACCGCCAACAGAATCGGCCCGCGTAAATTCGGCTGCGACATACGGGATACTCAATCACCAGGAAACAAAACCGCCCGGCACGAAGCCGGGCAGGTATTGTAGGGTTTGTTGCGGGGAAGGACTTGATCGTGATCTGGCTCACTCGTCGGTTAACACCATGAAGTCACGAGGTTGAAGCATGGTGAAGTTACTCCCGGAACGGGTTATCACGCCACGGCAACTGACTTCATCCCGTCGATCATATGCCTGGACTGCACGTTGGTGTAAGCGTTCATCAAGCTGGACGATCACTTTACGTGGTCGATCTGTCGTCACGTCCCGAACAGTGACTGGACCTGAAACTGGCCCCTCGGATTGTTCCGTTTTGAGTGCAACGATGACGCCGCGGATCTCTGTTTCTTCCGTTGTATCGCTTCCCTTATAAATTCGTGCAGCTTCACTGATGACCGGAAACAGTTCGCACGGAAAGACAATTTCATGAGCGATACTCGGTTCAGCCGGTCGAGAACGTGCCCAACTGAAAGCGATACTCAGTTCGTCACCAGTTTGCGGTGTTGGACCCCCGATCCCAACAAGTGCCGAACAGAGGTTAGCGCTGACACCATCTTGAATCGCTCGATCAAAAACGGCCATTTCAAATGATGTCATCGCTTCATCCGCAGCGTTCCGCAACGAGGAGAGGGCTTTACTGAGTTGCGTAAGGGCGAGCCTTTCGTATGGTGGCTCAGGATCAATCGCCATTCCAGGTAGGGGTATCTGACTCGGTTTCAATTCAGGTAGTACAGGCGATAAAACTTTCAGCACATAACTTCCGCGTTCGCTTTGCCCGAGACGTAGCCTCTGAACATAGTCACGAGCCTGTTGCGACTTTGAACTGAAAAAGTACGGCCGTTTACTCAGCACAGCACACGCACCGGCCATCAGCAGTTCACGAGTCTTTTGGACAATTGATTCACCTCGATCTAACGGGATCGAGCCATCGTGCGCAGAAGCATATCGGTAGCGAATGCGGACTACGTCCGCGTTAGTAGTTTGGATGTCGGATAGGACTTCCAACTGAGACCGCTTTTCAATTGCGGCGATCAGGGGAACTGTTTCCGCCATCCGTTCAACATAATCTTTGAATTGTGGATTGAGAGGCAGCAATAGTTCGACTGAATCGCCCTCAAATGTTGTGTGCCACAACGATGAGTGACCGGGACGGGACTTGCTGAGATTCCAACCAGTCGTGGCCAAGTACGCAGCAACATTAGCAGGGTTGGGGGCGTCGTGAACTGTGCGATCGCGGATGGTAACGTTCATACAGCACTCTCGCTAGTCAGGTGTCTCAGTAACGCAGCGGGAGAGAAAATCTGAGCCTTTGGCAAGCTAATGGTGACGCTGGCTTTGTTTTCGGTCGGTTGCAATTCCTTGAGCGAAACAAAGTAGCCGCAATGGTAAAGAGAAAGCTGTCCCGATGTCTGCAACAACCAATTGGCCGGCAACGGTGGCACGAGAACAACGATCAGGTATCGAGGTATGTAATGGTCGCCGATGAGTTCATTGTAGTTCTTGGCCTTCAGAGGGTATCGGAAATTCATCGGATCGCTGTCATCGAGTTCCGTGACACACTTGAGTTGTGCTTCAATTCTTGGGGATTGTGGTCGCCCAGCGATACTCTTCACCGAGAACCCAATGTCGATACTGTCAGAGTCCACTTCTAGTTTGTAAATATTGACCCGTGCCGTCGCTGCAATGGCTCTAACGTAAGCAATACTGAACTGCTCCTTTTGCTGTTCCGGTGTCACATGAACCCCCTAAGCACCATCAGCAAGTATCAGAATTACCAATCGGCTGACATCTACCAACGTCAGTTGAGCATACAGAGAATCTCGTTGTCTATCACTGGTTTTCAGTCCTTCTTCCGCAGGCTGGTGAGTTCGGCGAGGCGTTTCTCGGCTTCCTTGATGCGGGCGGGTTCGGTGTCGTGGGAGATCACTTCGCGGTAGAGTTCGATGGCCTTGGTGCGTTCGTTTAAGTTGCGGTCGTAGAGCCGGGCGGCGCGGAGGCGGGAGTCGGTGCGGCTGCCCTTGCGGTACTGGAACGCGCGTTCAAAATAGGCGGCGGCGCGGTCGTACTGTTTGTAGGCACGGCTCTCGTACAGGTCGCCGAGTTCGTAGGCGACGTCGGCGATCTTGTCGCTGGTGGGGTGCTTGTGGAGAACGTCTTGCAGTAACACTTCGGCGCGGCGTTGGTTCAAAATGTACTCGTTGCCGCTGCCCTTGTTCTTGTAGTCCATCGCCATCTTGAACAGGTCGTTCGCTTCCTTGATGTTGGTCTTCGCTTCGAGGTTGGCGGCGGGCACGTCCAGAATGTCCAGGCGGTACGATGGCTTCCACGCGAGGTGGTAGGCTTTCAACTCGTCCTCGACCCACTTCGCCCGTTCGCGGTCCCCGGAGTTGACATACTGGTCGTAGAGCGCGATCAGGGATTGCTGGTAGTCGCGCCGGGCGGCGATTACTTTCTCCACCAGTTCCGCGTCGGAATTGCCGCCTTTTGCGGGAGAGGATTTCGGAGGGGTCTCCGCTCCGATGGCCAAGCAGAAAATGCCGCAAAGCACGAACGTGGTGAGTGCAATTCGCACGCGGGAAATCGTCATGGTGAAGTCTCCTAACAGAAAAACCCACGGGCTAAGCCCGTGGGTTTGTCCCGCAGGGTCACCCGACAAATTACTTGAGCGGCTCCGTGCCGCGGTTCAATTCCGGCGTCCCACTCACGGGGGAATGGGTGCTGCTTGGCGCTGCCCCACCTGGTGTCACGGGCACTTGGCTGGTGCTGGTCGGCCCGCCAACGGGGATGAAACTCCCCGTCGAGTTGCTGACCGGGCTGTACGTCCCCGAGGGGCGGGCTTCGGGGCGACCGAAGATCATCCGCCCGGCAGGGGTTTGCAACACGCTGGTCACGAGGATCGACGTTTCCTGGCCGATCAAGTTGCGGCCGTGTTCGATCACGATCATCGTGCCGTCGTCCAGGTAGCCGACGCCTTGCCCCAGTTGGTCACCGGCTTTCACGATCTTGACCTGCAAGTATTCCCCAGGCAGCGCGACAGTTTTCAAGCTGTTCGCAATTTCGTTCAGATTGATGACCTCCACGCCCTGCAATTGCGCAATCTTGTTCAGGTTGAAATCGTTGGTGACCACCCGCCCGCTGACGCCCTTGGCGAACAACACCAGCCGTTCATCCACGCGGACTTTGTCCGTGTTGCGGGATTCGCCCGCGATGCCGTCGTGCATCACGAGTTCGATCTTGGTGTTCGACTGCAACCGCTTCAGGATGTCCAAACCGCGTCGGCCACGATTGCGCTTCAGCTTGTCCGAACTGTCCGCGATGCCTTGTAATTCTTGCAACACGAACCGCGGCACGATGAGCTTGGTATCCACCACACGAGTATCACACAAGTCTGCGATGCGACCATCAATGATTACGCTCGTATCCAGGACAAGAGGCTTACTCCCCTTCAATTGTTTGGAAAACTCGACATAAGGGATAATGAAGCGAAAATCGTCCTTAGTCTGGAGAAGCGTTGAAATTGATACATAGCAACACATGACGGTTACCGCGAACCGCCAAATGAGATGCACTTGCTTGACACGATCCAGATCGGGGTTTGCGTAGAACGAATCGACGATGGGTTCGAGTGCCATCGAGAAGAGCCAGCCCAACAGCAGCCCGAAGAGCAGGCCGAAGTAAACCGCCGAGATCGTGGCGATTTGCTTGTTGCGTTCGCGGACATCCGTGTAAAGGACGATCGCGCCGAACGTGAGGATCGTCGCGCCGGCGACAATCGCGGCGGGGATGTTTTCTTCGGTGAAGAAAAAGGCGAAGGCGAAGGAGGCGATCCCCAATATGAGGACGGCGTAGCATCCGCGTAAGAGCCACATTAACATTCGAGCACCTCGGTTATTGGGAAAAATCAACGGATTATGACGTTGGGTAGATAGGTATATTATAGGTCTGTTGTCGGACTGAACAGCCGACGATACTCTTGTTGGGCAAATCGGTCGGTCATTCCCGCCAGATAATCCCCGACAACCCGCTCCAATTCCGGCACCAATTGGCGACCCGGCAACACAGGTCCGGCCGGCGGCCCGACGACTCGCCCGGACCCGGCCCACCGCCGCAAGTGGCGTTCGGGTAGCAGTTCCGGGGCGGCGATGTATTCCGCGAACAGTGCTTTCAAGATGCGCTTGCCGTTCGCGGTCATTCGCAACACCCGGTGGTGGCAATACACCCGCGCCCGTAGGAACCGCTCCAACTCTGACTTCATCCGCTGGACGTTTTGGCTTTGCCCGACAAGCGGAACGGTCGCGGCGCGAACGTCGTCCACGGTGCGAATCCGATTGTCCTGGATTCGCACCGTCGTGTCATCTAGTAAATCGGTCACTTGCCATGCGAGCAGTTCCCGAACCACGGCGGTGCGAAACGGGTTGCCGCTCAGTTTGGGATGAACCGCCTGCACCCGCGCGCTACCTTGGTGCCAGACCTCGACCTCTTGTAAATCGCCTAGCGTAATGAATCCTAACCCCAACGCATCATCCACATCATGAGCGTCGTAGGCGATGCTATCGACCGCGTCCACGACCAAGGCTTCGAGGAGTGCGGCGCCGACCCCTTGGAACTCGCGGCCTTCCGGCGTGTCGAGTTTCCCGGAGTGGCGCACGAACGCTTCCCGCAACTCAAACGACAGATTCAACCCCGGAAATTCCGGGTAGCGTTCTTCGAGTTGATCGACCCGCCGCAGGCCATAGAGGTTGTGATTAAACCCCCCGAATGCCGCGAGGCATTCGTTGAGGGCCGCTTCGCCGGCGTGGCCGAACGGCGGGTGGCCAATGTCGTGGGCCAGCGCAATCGCTTCGGTCAAGTCTTCGTTCAACCGCAGTCGTCGGGCGACAGTTCGAGCGACTTGCACGACTTCCAGCGTGTGCGTCAATCGGGTCCGGTGGTGGTCGTTGACCGACGCCACGAGGACT
>JANLRE010000264.1:0-1439 GCA_031368205.1 Fimbriiglobus sp.
CCGTCAAACCGATCACGTTCTACCTCGCGCCGGAAATCCCAGCGAAATTCCGCGACGCCATGAAGAAGGGCGTTGAAGACTGGAAACCGGCCTTTGAGAAAGCCGGCTTCAAGAACGCCATCGTCTGCAAAGACCCGCCGACCCGCGCCGAAGACCCGAACTGGGATGCCGAAGACGCCCGCAACAGCGTGATCCGCTGGGTGGCCGAACCCGTCGCCAACGCGATGGGGCCGCACGTGAGCGATCCTCGTTCCGGCGAGGTGATTTCGTCGCACATCATCTTCTGGCACGACATCTTGAAAATTGTCCACATGTGGTACTTCGTGCAATGCTCCGCCCAAGACGATCGTGCCCGCAAGTTCCCGTTCCCGGACGATCTGCAAAACGAATTAATCCGCTACGTCGTCGCCCACGAAGTCGGCCACACACTTGGCTTGCGGCATAACCACCGGGCCAGCCAAGCGTACAGCATCGAACAACTCCGCGACCCGAAGTTCCTGGAGAAGAACGGCAACGTGGCGTCGATTATGTCCTACGGCCGGTACAACTACGTTGCTCAGCCGGAAGACAAAATCCCGGTCAAGGATCTTATTCCGAAGCTGGCGCCCTACGACTTCTTTGCCATCGAGTGGGGCTACAAAACGATACCAGGAGCCAGTACGCCGGACGCCGAATTGCCGACGCTGGACGAATGGGCGTCACGGCAGTTAAAGGAGCCGTTCTTGCGCTTCGGCGGGGAAGACGGCCAATCGACCGTGGACCCGTCCGTGCTAACCGAAAACATTGGTTCGGACCCCGTCAAAGCCACCGAACTCGGTTTCAAGAACATTGACCGGGTGCTCGATTACATTCTTGCTTCAACAACCGCGAAAGGCGAAGACTTCGACACCCTTCAAGAAGCCTACACCGCCGTGCAGACGCACCGCCGGAACTGGATGTTCGCGGTGTTGAAACAAGTCGGCGGGGTGACGGAAGCCCGCACTTTGGGTGGTCGTGGCGAGCAGTACAGCCGCATCTCGAAAGAGAAGCAGAAGGCGGCAGTCAAGTTCATCATCGACAACGGGTTTACGACCTCGAAGAAGATGATCGACCCGGCGATCCTGAACAACTTGCAATACTCGAACGTGGCATCGGGATTGATGAGCTTCCAACGTTCGCTGTTAACGCAATTGTTGAGCAGCGGTCGCTTGAACCGATTGCTCGACGCCGAAGTGATGGAAGCCGACAAAGCCTACCCGATTGCTGACCTCGTCGCGGATGTCCAAGCGGGGGTCTGGACCGAGTTGAAGACCGACGCCCCGAAGATTGATCCGCTGCGTCGCAACTTACAACGGACGTTCGTGGACACCCTGAAAGCCGAGTTTGAACCGGCCCAATCTAGCGGCGGTTCGCTGACCATTGGCCGGCGTGGGAATCTCGTTTTGGATGACGGCCCGAGT
>JANLRE010000725.1:0-12041 GCA_031368205.1 Fimbriiglobus sp.
CCATCCGGATGCGAAACGAAACGCCGATGCTGTTCATTCATGGTGCGAAGGACACGAAGTCAACTCAAGTGTCGAAGTACCTTGCGAACGAAGCCCTGGCCATCAAATCCACGACCCACAACGGCGTGGCAATTCCGAAAGTGGAACAGACCTTCATCCGCGAAATTAAGGACAGTGCCGCGACCGGGACGAAGTTGTTAGGCAATAACCTGGGCACCGAAGACATGATCGAAAAATTCTTGACGGCTGTGGATAAAGAACGGAAAAACAAAGTGAACAAGACACGCGGTTGGAAGTCACCGATCATTATTGACGTGCAAAGCTTCGGCGTTTGTAAGCCGCAATAACATTGAGAAACGCAACGAACAACACAGCGCCCTGGTCATGGGACCAGGGCGTGTTGATTGACTGTGTGGGGTTTCGTGAACCGAGGCTTATTTCCGGTGGCGGATTTTTGCGCGCATTCGCCGTTTCTTCCGCCCGACTTTCCGTCGTCCTGTCCCTCGGCGTCGGCCAGCCATATCCCGCTCCTGATTCACAAACTGTGGAAACTTCAAGATATTTTGTTGAAGCGCCATCTTAGGCGCCACCCCGACATCAGACAAGGCGAGACCGCGAAAGCCCCCGAATAAAAGCCCACGACTGATCATTCGTGGGCTTTTGATTTACTCCACCAGTGGCAGCCAATCCGTGACATCGAAGCGCGAGTGGGGGTTGACTTCGATGCTGTTGCTGGCTTCTTGGTACGCTTCCCAGCAGGGTTCAAGCACGCGGAACAAGTCGGCGGTTCGCAGGCACCCTTGTTCACGGCAGAAGAGCAGGTCGGTGTCGGAGCCTCGAACCGGAACTGTTGTCGCCGAGGGCAACGCTTTCTTCACTTCTTCGGAGTACATCCGGCCGGCATCGGTGTCCGGCACCATCACGAAGGTGCGCTCTTCTTCGGCAGGGCCGCCGGCTAGCGGGGCGGCTGCGCGGATATTGCTGGCGATCCGGCGCCCGAGTTCGGCGGGAACGTTGCCTGCCGCCGAGAGTTCAACGGCGGTCACGTCTTCACTCGGTAATAAGTTTGTCAAGAAGGCCGTCGCCTGTTCGATCATGGGTCTGGCGAGGTTCTGCATCAGGTCTGCCGAGCCGCGACATAGCCCGGTCAGCCCGCCGCGTGGTTCCACGACCAGCCGTGTCAAAATCAGTTCGAGTCGGGTTTGCTCTTCCGCCGGAAGGGCGGCCAACATCTCGGTCGCGGATCGGTCCAACAGAGCTTCGCCATACGGCAGAACCACCCGCATCGTGTTCGATTCTTGCAACGTCGTCTGCATCAGTTCTTCGGTGTCTTGGCTCATGTGCGCACTGCCAGGGGGCGTCATACCGTGCTGGGGGAGCTGCATTTGCGATTCCATTTCCCCCGCCAGTTGCACGACCCGTGAACGTGCCAACGCCAAGTCCCGAAGCTTTTCTTCAAACCAGCTTTGCATCCGCCGATAAAACTGCGACGAGACTAAGCCGAGGTCTTCTTTCAACCGGAGTTCCGCAAACTGCTTGATGCGATCCACCAGGTGTCGCAACGCCCGCCCCACACGACTGCCGAAGAGGTTGAAGGCGCCGGCTTCGCTGAGTCCTTGACACGATTCGAGCGCACTTTGGAGTTCCGCTCTCGACTTTTGCCGTGGGATGACCGCGTTTTCCAGTTGATGCTCAACCGAGGTGGCCGCCGCAGCACACGCCGCGATGAGTTGAGCGATGACGGCTTCAGTGATTGCGATTCGAGGGCCGGACAGTTCTTCCAAGGGCCGGAGCAATTCCGTCATTTCGTTCTGCCACGCATCGACCGAACGCTTCAAGCCAAGATCGAGAACGCGACTTAATCGACCACGTCGGAAGGTGCTGTCGGATTCGGTCGTGGGTTCGACACCAACCAAATCGCGGCACTGATCCCAGATGGCCACCGCCCAACTGACCGGGTCAATACGCCGGGTCGCCACTTCCGCTTGCGGTTGAAGGTTGGCTTGCCAAGTGCGAATCGTTTGAACCGGGTTGCCTTCTTGGGACGTTGCGGATTCGGCGGCGATGAAGCGTTGCACGTCGTCCGGCGTCAGCCGCGAGTCGTTCAAGATCGACGATAAAATTTGGTTCGCGTCTTCGGGGAGGCGAACTTGGCCGAACGCCGCCCACGTGCGAATGAAGCGGGCACTGAGTTGTCGGGCCGCCGATCGCAGCAGCAACCCGCGCGGGTACCACACGCCAAACGTGCCGAACCCGCGAAACGGCGTTCGACCCACCGGAACGCGGCCTTTGCGAATTTTTTCTAAGCCGGTGCCGAGTGGCGTCGTCACGTCGTGGGTCACATACCCCGCGAGGTGCGAGACACAATCGCGGAACGCTTCCGCCGTCCGGCTCGCCATCGGCAGTAAATACGTGGCGTTGAACGGTAACCCCGCTGCTTCAATGTGTGGGCCTTCGGGGCCACCGTACTGTGCGGAGAACTTCACTTCGGGATCGGCAAAGTGGTTCAACTCCGTCAACGTGGCAAAGATGTTGGCCAGTTCCATCGGGGGTGACGACGGGTCTTCGGGGGCGCCGGAGAAGACGAACGAAGTCACCGGGGCGTCCGGGATGTTGAACCGATCCAGCGACCGCCGCACGGCGTGCCCGACGTCCAACAGCATCCCGCTTGTGCCACCACTGGCACTGGAAAACACGTAGATACTTGGCACTTTCGTGCGGACCGCCAGCCCAGTTTGGTCTGAGGATTGGCTGACCGCTTCGGGGTGCGTGGCCACTTGGATTTCATGCCGAAGCCGTGTCACGAACCGAAGGTAGTGGTCGCAAAACGCCAGTCTGCCCAAGGCCCGCGAGCCATCGACCTTCATCGAACGCGGAATGCCGTAGAGTTTTTCACGTGGTAACCACTCCAACAGTTGTTCCAGTTGACGACGGCGGTACCCGGTGACGGCTTGCAACGGCGCGTGAAAGGTGTGTTCCGGGAGCAAGGCGGAATCCGTGGAACCAGCGGTCGCTTTGGAAACCGTCTCCGGGTCCGTGTCGATGTACAAGAACCGGAAGCACGGGACTTGCGAAAGTTCCCCGATGCGGTCGAGCAACCGGCAGCGAATTTGTTGGAGTGCCCGCCGGCCGAACGAGCCAATCCCAATCAGAATCGTTGGCCGCAACACGCCTTCTTCGGGTCGAAAACTGACCGACATACTCATTGATTGCTGTGGATTCTGTCTCACTTTGGGCAGCAGACGATCCGCGAGCTTCGTCGGAATCGTGATCGGCGTTTTTCGTTGCAGGGTGGGGACAGTCGTTGGTGTCCCTGTTGTCACGGTGGACTGTTTGCCACTTGCCGGGATGACAATCGAACTGCCGCTCGACTTCATGTCATCACGAAGCGAGCCACCACCCAGGGCTTTCACGAAAGCGATGTTGGAGGGGAAGCGGTCCTCCGGGTTTTTCGCTAACGCCCTGGCAACGGCCACCCGATCGCCACTGGGCAACATGCTGAGGTCGGGCGCCTCGGTCATGTGTTGCAGGGCCAGTTGCCGGATGTTCTTGCCGTTGAACGGGCGGAGGCCGGTCAACAATTCCACGTAGAGTACGGCGAGGCTGTACTGGTCCGTGTGCTTGGAGATCTTGTTGGCAAACGTTTCCGGTGCGGCGTAAATCGGCGTGATGCCGCCCATCAAGCCCGAGCAACTTTGCCGTTCAAGGTGCTTCACCAGACCGAAGTCGGCCACCTTCACGCGGTCCGCAATCAGGAACAGGTTCTTCGGCTTCACGTCGAGGTGTTGGAGGTTGTGTTTCTCGATCAGGTGGTTGAGACCTTCGGCGGCGTCGGAAATGTAACCCAACAGCGTTTCGCGTGGGATGCCGGGGCTACCGGCTTTTTGACATTCTTGAAGCACATCGTGGAGACTTTTGTCCGCCAACTCCATCACAATGAGGAGTTCACCGCCGACGACATCAATGCGCTCCATCGACAAAACGAACGGGTGCCGGACCGCCTTGACCCGCTCCATCGCTTTGAATTCTTGTGCCGCCTTGGCGGAATCGTCATCGAGAGTATTCAGGTTCCCGTAGACGAACTTGATCGCCTTATGAATGCCACCCGGCGCAACACACTTCCAAACTTCACCGAAGCCGCCAGTTCCCAGCGGTTCGAGGAGATGATAGCCCGGCAGCGGCTCGGTATCAGGTTCACGTAACCAGTTCATGGCACCACCGGTACGGGGTTCGGCTCGGTCTAATCCGGTTCCAGTCGCACGGCGCGGACGGTCCGCTGCGAACCTGCAAAACCTAACGAACCGGCACGGGCGAACCGGAACCAGGTCGCGGACAAAATGACCGCGAGGCACGGTATTCACCCAAGCCTAGTTCACACGGCGCGATCAAGCCGAAAATCTTGAGGGATTCCTTCCGTTATCACCGTAACGGCTGGGCAAAATGTTCTGGCGACAGCGAAGATGGCTGACGTGCTTGGCTTGGCGGCCCTGAAGGGGCCGTGGGCTGTAGCCACGGGTGGAGCAAAGCGGAACCCGTGGGCAGTGACTCCTTGTTGTCAATCGCCCTGGAGGGGCGAAGGAATTCCTCTGCCCCTCCAGGGCAGTTGAATTGGGAGGTTTCTTCTTCCACGGGTTGCGCGAAGCGCTTCACCCGTGGCTACAACCCTTGACCCCTACCGGGGCCATCAAACCCGAAACAATTTCCCACCTATTTTCGAGACGGTCACAGCGATACACCTGTCCCGCGCTAGTGACGGGCTAACAAGCAACTGCGTATTACCTACAATAGCCCCGCCGCCCGCAGTTCGTGGGCGGTTTGCTTTTGGTGTAGGAGTTGCCCGTGCCCACGACTGAACTTGCCGCCGTTGACCCCGAACCCCCGAGTAGACCCCGCCACGCCGGTGCGAAATTCCGGGCCGCGTGGCCGTGGGTGATGGCCGTGGTCGGGTTGGATTACTTCAGCAGTTTGGCGTATCAACCGTCGGTGGCGTTTTCGGCGGCGGGGAATTTGGCCCCGGTTGTGACCGTCGGCGTCGTTGCGATGACACTTCTGTTCGCAATGCCCCTCTACTGGTATCTCGCGGGCCGTTCGCCGAACGGGACCGGATCGACGGGGTTGCTCGAACGCCTGATCCCCGGTTGGATGGGCAAATTTCTCGTGCTGACCGTTCTCGGGTTCGCCGCGACCGATTTGGTCTTCACCCGCACCTTCTCTGCCGCGAATGCCGCCGAACACCTGATCCATAGCCCGTTCACGCCGTGGCAACGGACGTTGGCCGAAGCCTGCGAACAGTGCAATGAACTGGCAGGCACGCTGCCCACCGAGGTCGCAGAGCAGACCAACGGCATGAACAAGCGACAACTCGTCGTCACGCTGATTTTGCTACTCGCTGGCTCCGCCGTCGCGTTTCTGTTTCGCAAGGGGATCACACGCGGTTTGCTTCGGTTCGCGGTCGTGTCGGTCGCGGCCTACTTGATTATGACGGGTGTGATTGTTGGCAGCGGCATCGGGTATTTGGCCGCCCAACCGGACCTGGTTCAGGCGTGGTGGAAGCACGTGGAACCTGCTGCAACAGGACCAGACTGGACGTGGCAATCGCAGTTCGCAACGTGGTGGCCATTGGTCGCCGTCTGTGTGGTGTTGTTCCCGAAAATGGCCCTCGGCATGAGCGGGTACGAACTCGCGCTGACGACGATGCCCCTAGTTAAAGGGGACAAATCCGACACAGCGGCGAACCCACGCGGGCGCATCCGCAATACCCGAATCATGCTGGCGATGATTGCGATCGTCATGAGCGTTTATTTGTTGTCGTCCACGTTAGTCACGACAATTCTCATCCCGGAGATCGCGTTCAAAACCGACGGCCAAGCGGAGAACCGCGCGCTGGCGTACTTGGCCCACGGCGGCAAACTCGTTGACGGCACCACGTCGCAGATGTTGAACCCGATTTTCGGCGAGTCGTTCGGCGCGGCCTACGATGTCGTCACGATTACGGTGCTGACCCTGGCCGGGATCACGGTGTTGATCGGGATGCGCGAACTGATTCCGCCGTACCTGTACCGCCTGGGGATGGATTGGAAGTGGTCGCAACGCATGGGCCTGTTGATGTACCTGTTCACGTTCTTGAAGCTCGCCGTGGCGTACTTTTACAGTGCCAACCTCGACGCCCAACGGGGGGCGTACCTGACGGGCGTGCTGAGTATTTTCACGATGGCCTCCTTCACGGCGCTGATTGACGTGTGGAAGCGCCGCCAGGGTTGGTGGACGGTGTTCCGCATCTCGCCGGTGTTCCTGCTGGCGTTTCTCGCGTTTGCCGGCAGCGCCATTGTCGTGGTTCGGTCCACGCCAACCGGGTTGTTCATGACGCTCTGGTTCGTCGGGGCGATTTTGGCCGTCTCGATGGTGACCCGGTTCTTCCGCAACCACGAGTTACGGTTCAACGGGTTCGAGTACGCCAACGAGCAATCCCGGTACATCTGGGAAGGCGTGATTGGCCACGATTTCCCAATCATCGTCCCGGTGCGACCGAACGGGTCGTCGTTCGTTGCGAAGGAAAAAGAGATGCGGGTCTATCACAGGCTTCCGCCGGAATTGGATGTCGTGTTCATCAAAGTGGAACTCGGCGACGCGAGCGATTTTTACCAAAGGCCGCTCCTGGAAGTGACCCAAGAAGAAGGGCACGTCGTGGCCCACATTACGGGTTGCTCCTCGATCCCCCACGCGATTGCGGCGGCGGCGCTGGACGTGGCGAAACAAGGCATGGTCCCCGAAGTCCACTTCGGCTGGTCCGGTGACAACCCGCTGACGGCGAACCTGCACTTCGTCCTGTTCGGCCACGGCAACGTCCCCTGGATGGTGTACGAACTCATCCAAGCCGCCGATTTCCCCGCCGACCGCAAGCCCCGCGTGATGGTGGGGTAACAGGGTTTGGCGAAATTGCACCTTGGCTCGTCGAAAATGTGGGTAAGATAGGGGACGCTCACCTGTCATACTGGGTGGGTTGGGTTTGAATTGTTGGCCGTTCATGCTGAGGAGTGGCTTGGGAACGGAATCGGAGCCGAATAGAATGGCATCCGGTGGCCAAGGATGGCGGCAACCCTGCACCTTGGTTCCGCGATAGGAGGCGAGTGGGATGATTCGCATCGTGTGTTTGGCGTTGGTCGCTCCCCTCATTTTGGTCAGTCCGGTTTCCGCCCAAACTCGGGGTGGCGCGCCCGCATCGGCACCGCCACCGATTCCGTGGGCGAATAAGTTCTTCCTGCCGGATATTGAGAAAGACCCCGGCCAGGCTCCACCCCTTGTGATTAGTCACAATTTCGGCACCGTACCGCGTGGCACGCTCTCGGTGCATCAGTTTACCATCACCAACATTTACGATGTCCCCATGCAGGTCGTTGATATTCGGCGCTCCAGCGGCAACGTGCAAGCCTACCCGCCGGAGCGTGTGCTGCTGCCGAACGAGAAGGCCGAGTTTACCATCACGATGGACACCGCCAAGTTCACCGGGGCCACTGCCGAAACGGTTTACGTGACGTTCGGCCCGCAGTTTCTTTCGACTGCCGTCTTGCGGGTGACGGCGAACAGCCGGGCCGATGTGATGCTGTCACCCGGTGCGGTGAACTTCGGCGTGGTCGGCCAAGGCGCGAAGCCGGAGCAGACGATTTCGCTGGAATACACGGGGCGGCAAAAGGATTGGAAAGTGACCGAAGTGGTCGCGTCAACCGGCCCGCTTGATGTGAAGGTCCAGGAAGCGGGTCGCGGCAAGTTCTACGTGACCGCGACGCTGAAAGACGGGGCGCCCACGGGACCGATTTCGGACGTGATTTCGTTGAAGACCAACGACGCCACGACGCCCGTGGTGCAAATCCACGTCACCGGGGTTGTGCAAGCGCCGCTGGAAGTGAGTACGAATCGGGTACAATTTGGCACCGTCAAAGTCGGCGACACGACCACTTTCAAAGTCATGGTGCGGGGCAACGGCGCGATCCCGTTCACGATTCAACCACTCATTGACGACGGCGATGGCGTCAGCGTGCAAACCCTCGGCACCGCCACGCCGATTCAGATTGTGACCGTAACGTTGACACCCGTGAAGCCGGGGCCGATCCTGAAAACGGTCCGGCTACTCACCGACTTGAAGGCCGGCACCACCGTCAACCTGACGGTAACTGCCGAAGCCGAACCTGCTGGGGCACTGCCACCCCAGCGGTGATGACAGGTTTTGTAGGTCGCGGTCGAGGAGGCTTTGCGACGAGGCCCGACATGAAGCAGCCACTGAATATACTGCTGAACCAATACCCTTGAAGCACCAATGTCGGGCCTCGCAAAGCCTCGACCACGACCTACAAGACGGTGACGGCACCCGTTACAATTCTGCGAAGTTCTTCAACATCCGCAGGCCGACATCCTGGCTCTTTTCGGGGTGGAACTGCGTGGCGAAGACGTTGTCACGCCAAAGGACAGAGCAAAACGGCGTGGGGTAATCGGTCGTGGCCGCGATCAAGTCGTTTTCGGTCGGTTCGCAATAATAGCCGTGTACAAAGTAGACCGCCGGTTCCGGTGGTAGCCCCTCGAACAGCGGGCAATCCGAACGAGTGATGTTCAGCGTATTCCAGCCCATGTGCGGCACTTTGAGCCGGGGAATTGTGGGAAATCGCACCACATCACCGGCGAGGATGTCCAATCCGGGGAACACCCCTTCTTCATGGCTTCGTGTGAAAAGCATTTGCATCCCGAGGCAAATGCCCAGGAACGTTTTGCCCTCCTGAATGTGCTGCGAGATGATTTCCGCGAACGGCGTCTCCCGAAGTTTAGCGATGGCGTCCTGAAACGCGCCGACGCCCGGCAGGACGATTTTCGTCGCTTGGCGAATGACCTGAGCATCGGCGGAAATGGTTGCGGCATGACCGACTGCTTCAAACGCCTTCTGGACGCTCCGCAGGTTGGCCATGCCGTAATCAACGATCACAATCTTTTGCGTTGTCATGTTCTACTCAGCGAAATCAACTCGACACGCAATTCGTGACGGATCAACTCGGGTTGAGGTTCGGTTTCAAGCAACATTTTTGTCGTTCACGTAGCGAGATCGACGATGCCGTACCCATCAACGTAAGGATTCAGGAAATTTGTTCACGATTCCGGCGTTCACCCGGTTGGCTAACACCTTCTGGTAATCTGTATCATCTTTGCGTGATCTGCCGCAACTTCCGTTGCGGCGGCTGCTCGTTTCGTTCAAGTCCACTGTTCCCCCTCTTCGTGTTGTCGGTTCGATCGGCAACAATAACAAACGTCAACTTTCGGTTCAGCGTTGGAGGCGAATATGGGTGAAGTACGCAAGGCGGACCCGCGTTGGCGCCTCGACGCGGTCGCGCTGACTGTCGGCCTCGTCGGTCTCGCAATCACCGCTTGTGTCATCACGTATCAACCCGCCACTGGCGTGCCCAATCAGTTCGGCCCCGCGTCGGACCAAGTTGCGGCGCCTCTGGTGAATGCCATCGGCGGCGGCGTGGTGGCGTTGATCGTCGGCGGGTTCGTACTGTTGGCGTTGTACGTCGCCAAGCGAAGCTGGTGGAAGCTGTGGATGCGAGCTAGCGGCTGGGCACTGTTGACCGCTTGCGCTTGCGTGGCCAGTGACTATGGGGCGTCACTGTTTGGATCATTGCCAATCTCGGCGTTCGGCAAGGGTGGTTCGGTCGGTGCCTACATCCGCTTCGCTTTGGATGATTCGCTGAAGTCGCCGCTACCTTACGTGCTGATTGCGGCAGTGACATTTCTTGGTCTGGTGCTGGTCGCCGATGGCGTCGTGCGGGGCATCTTGAAGGGGTGCGGGGTCGTGCTGTACCGGCTCGCCATCGGGGCAGTCCGAGGCAATCGCGTCGTGGCCCGGATCGGCGATCGGTTCCTGGCAATCGGTGTGCGCGCTTATACGGGAATGAAAAACTTGCTGCGCGCCAAGCGCGCCGAAATAGTGCCACTCGTGGCGTTGGTCGAACCACCAGTTAGCGAAGTCCCCCCGATCATTCGGCACACGGAATTGCCGATCGAAACACCCTTCGCCGATCCGACAACTGAAACGGTTTCAGACTTTGCGCCGGTTCCGGTTCCGATCACAATGCCGCCAAAGTTGAAGGTCCACGACCCCGACGCGGTCATCGAGCCGCCGCCACAACGCTTGGCTTACGAGACGCCGTCGTTGTCGTTGCTCTCCGATCCGGACCCGTTCCCGATCGAAGACCACGAACAGAAGTTACGCGAACGGGCCACGCAATTGGAGCAGACGTTCCTCGAATTCAACCTGAAAGTGAAGGTCGTCGGCATTCACACCGGGCCGGTGATTACGCAATACGAAGTGGCACTCGACACCGGAATGCGGTTGAACAAGGTAACGACACTTTCCGACGACTTAGCTTTGAAGCTGGGTGTGGCAGCGGTGCGGATCGTCGCGCCGCTACCGGGGCGGAACACGGTCGGCATTGAAGTGCCGAACGAACACCGGCAAACCGTCCGCTTGAAGGAACTGATCCTGGCGACGACCGCCAAGGCCGCGAAGTTCAAACTGCCGATCTTTCTCGGCAAAGATGTCGAAGGCCGCCCGCTGGTTTACGACATGGCGGACATGCCCCACCTGCTCATCGCGGGCCGCACCGGGACCGGAAAATCGGTGTGCTTGAACGCGATCTTGCAAAGCTTCTTGTTCACCCGTAGCCCGGAAGAATGCCGACTGATCCTGATCGACCCGAAGCGCGTCGAGTTCACTGATTACGGCAAAATCCCACACCTGATGCACCCCGTCGTCGTCAAGAGCGAGAAGGCCGAGGCGATTCTGGCGTGGGCGGTGGACAAGATGGAAGACCGCTACGAACAGCTTAGCCGCGTGCGGGTGCGAAACATTCACTCCTTCAATGAACTGAGCGGGGCCGAAATCCTCCGCCGCGCCGCGCCTGACACGGAGGAGGACCGCGAAAAGTTGCTCACGAAAATGCCTTACATCGTCATCGTCATCGACGAAGTCGGCGACTTGTTGATGGAGATGAAGAAGGAGGTCGAAAGCCACATCATTCGGCTCGCGCAGAAGTCGCGCGCCGCCGGGATTCACCTGATCCTCGCCACGCAAAAGCCGACCGTGGATGTCATCACCGGGTTGATTAAATCGAACCTGCCCGCCCGCATTTGCTTCCAGGTGGCGAGCCGGGCTGATAGCGCCGTGGTCCTCGACGAGAAGGGTGCCGACAAACTCCTCGGCATGGGGGACATGTTGTTCCTGCAACCGAAAACCAGCACGATCATTCGCGGCCAAGGGGCCTACGTCGATGACAAAGAAATCGAACGGGTGACCGCCGCACTCGAAATCCACGAGCCGAACTTTGAGAGCGAACTGCTGAACCTGAAAGCCAAGGACGCCAGCGGCGGCAACATGGCCGAAAAGCTCCGCGAACGCGACCCCCTCTACGAGCAAGCCGTCGAAGTCATCATCCGCGAGCAACGCGGCAGCACGTCCCTCCTCCAACGCGCCCTCGGCATCGGCTACGGCAAAGCGTCCCGCTTCATCGACTTCATGCACGAAGACGGCCTCGTCGGCGCCTACAACGGCAGCAACGCCCGCGACGTACTCGTCAGCAACGAGGAGTGGGAGCTGCGTAAGAATGCGTGAGGGATGTTAGGGCCATTCCGTGTTTATCTTTCTTGTAAGTCGTGGTCGAGCTTCGAGGCCCGACTGAGCAGTAAAGCCGGACGTAGATTTGTCTGATTTCACTCGCTGTCGGGGTCGTAAAAGTGGAGATTGTGTTCTGCACACCATTGGAGAATAATTCCACTGAACCGTTCCCCAAACATTTTCGTTAATTCAGGGTGTCGATCTCCTATTTGCAAATATGCCTCGAAAAACCCCGCAATAATTATCCCAACAAGACTTTCATCAACTTCCGTATAGCCGACGTAAACCCATTCACCCAATGCAAGAATTTCAGAGACCATACGGCAAAGGATCGTGTTCTAGAGTGTTGTATCCCAACACGTTAGGAGCAACTCATGTCGGCATCGAA
>JANLRE010000726.1:0-6251 GCA_031368205.1 Fimbriiglobus sp.
GCTTTCTGCGCCGGTCCTTCCAAGTTGCGGTCGTTGGTCATGCCGAGCAACTCGCACAAGGCCAGGGTGGCGATCGCGTGGGCGTACATGTACGTGCCCTGGTTCGCGTTTTTGAAATCGCCCTTCGCCTGTTGGTTGCTCAGGATGTACTTCACCGCCGCTTCTACGTTGGTGCGGTACTTGTTGTCCTTCCCGGTGCTTTTGTGCGTTTGCCCGGCAGCCATAAAAGGCAACAGCCCCAAGCCGGTCGCGGCGATCGTGTCCGACTTACTGCTGCCGTCAAAGACCCAGGAACCATTCGGTTTTTGCTGTTTGGCCAACCAGATCATTCCCCGTGCGACCGCCGCCTCGGACGCACTGTTGCCGCCGCCCCGTTCGAGCAGTTTGCTGCGGGTTGCCGCACTTCGCCCCTGGAACGCTTCGGAGGTCATTTGGCCATCGGCTCCCATGCCCATGCCTTTCAGGAAATCGCCGGTGTCACCCATTTTTCCGGGTGCGTCGCTCCCTTGGCCGACGCCGGGTGGGGGGTTAAAGTCCATTCGATCGGTTTTCACCGCGTCAGCGAGTCCCGCGACATCCGTGGCTTGCGTGACATCCACAACGTTGACCGTGTCCAACTTCGCCGCCTCGATCGCAGTGGGAAGATCGGGATCGAGACCCACATCGGGGTTGGTCAGATTCACCTCCTCGACCTTCTCTTCACCTTCATTCACAACGGTCAGTTGCGTTTCGGTATCGAGTAGCACGCCCGGTTTTGCCATCACCTGATCGGCGACAATCAGGGTCACGATCAGGACGACGTGAAAGGCGCCGCTAATCACCCACGCCGGCAGGTGTTTTTTCAACAACCGCTGATGACTCGTCTCTTGCGCCCCTTGCAAGCGGCGAATAACAGCTTGTTTGCCATCGGTTGCCGTACTCATCAGTGATCCCCCACAAAGCCACCTAGGAGAGGTCGGCTAATTGATCGTGAATAAATAATCATTCTGTGCCGTCACTGAACGGGTTTTGGCTACGGCGGTTTTCGAGGGCTTGGCGGAGGGTTCGATCGCCGCGACGGAACCACAGTGTCAGTCCCAACGTTACGACTACGACCGTGCCCCCGACCGCTAGCAGTCCGGGAAGAAACCCTTCCCGCCACGCCTTCCCGGAATCGACCTCGGGTTCGGGCACCACCACGAACGAGCGGCCCATCAACAGCGGGGCGCGACGAATCTGATTCCGCGTCGGCTCGTTCGGATTCGGTGCCGCCGATTCGTACTGCATCAGCTTAAAGTAGTACCCCGCGAACGTCACGTTCTTCGCCGGAGTGTAGTCCATTACGGGTTCAATACCGGGTGGTAATTCCGATACAAGCAAACAGAGTGGATCGGCGCCGTTCTTCGGGAAAATCCAGCACTCGTACAGGTTCTGAAAGCCAACCGCCAGTAACGGTTTCGTCGGGACCAGTCGGCGCATTCGTTTGAGGCGACCTTCCATCGTGAGCAGTTTGAACTGAAAGTCCCGACCGACGGGCTTGACCAAATCCTTGAATGTCACGTCTCGATTGCCGGCCGAAATCAACTCGTCGGCGGTGAACTGCTTGGCGTGAATCAGTGTGTCATTGTACGCTTCAAACTCATCGCGGTTGCGGTCCTCCGACTTCACCGGCGCGTCCCACTCGACCCGCGAAAAATGAAACCGATCCGCGTCCAGGTCGTACTTGCCAAGCGGCGGTTGACTCCGGAGAGCACTAGGAATCAAAACCAGCGTTAGCGACGCGACAAAGCAAAGCCCGCTGAACAGGCTACGAGAAGAACGTTTCGGGATGGGGTTCCCAACCGGACATCGACTGGACATGGCGCGGCACCCTCGCTGATGATTATGATAGCGTACCGCCACGAATGGTTCCGTAGAATTCGCTGCACCTGAAACGGAATCCGTTGCGTCCTGATTGTGTTCCGACTCAACGTCGCTCTTTTTAAGAGGCCAAACCATCATTGGTATTCCATCCCTGCTCTTGCTTTTGGTTGTCGCATTTGCCGACGCGGCGGGTGTCCCGAAGCCCGTCAAGGTCTTCATACTGGCTGGCCAATCGAACATGGAAGGGCAAGCCGTCGTGGACCTCGACGGCAGAGACTATAACAACGGCAAGGGGACATTAAGTGCGATGTTGAAGGATCCGACTCAGTCTACACTGGTCAAACATCTCCAGTCCGAGCAGGGCAAATGGGCGATCCGCGACGACGTGTGGGTTCGCTATCAGCGTGAGAATCAACCACTCCTTGCTGGCCCGTTGTCCGTGGGGTTCAGCGTGTATGGTGGCACGCACCACTTCGGACCCGAATTGCAGTTCGGGCACGTTGTCGGAGATCATTTCGAGAATCAGGTGCTCCTCATTAAGACCGCGTGGGGCGGCAAGAGTCTCTACAAGGATTTCCGCCCGCCGAGTTCCGGCGGCGAGGTCGGACCCTACTACACGAAGATGCTCGCGGAGGTTCGACTGGCGCTGGCCAACCTCAAGACGGATTTCCCCGGTTATGGCGGGCAAGGCTATGAACTTGCGGGCTTCGTCTGGTATCAGGGCTGGAACGACGGGACCGATCCCAAGAACGCCGTGCCGGAGTATGAGCAGAACTTGGTGAATCTCATCAAGGATGTCCGCAAGGATTTGAACGCGCCGAATCTTCCGGTCGTGGTCGGCGAACTGACCGGCCCTTGGGTGGAAGCTCCAGCCGTGTGGACGAAACTCCGGAAGGCGCAGGCAGCGGCGGCGGCACGCCCCGAGTTCAAGGACACGGTGCTTTTTGTGGAGACACGCCACTTCGTTCGCCCGGCCCATGAGTCACCACATCCGGGGCACGGGCACCACGAGTTCGGCAACGCCGAGACGTATTTCCTAGTCGGTGATGCGTTGGGTGAAGCGATGAAGAAGTTGTGTGCAACGCCCGCGAAGAAGTAACGGGATCCGCACGGTGTGGAAATGACAACAGCAACGCCGAACCAGAGGCCGGCGAACCACTTCGCCAACCGTCCGACGTTCCCCCCCGCCAAGCCTACACCCTGGCGATGCTGATTCCTTTCGCAGGATTCGACGGATTCGTGGTGAAAGGAATTGTGATCCGGGCTAGGATTTAGGTGGTTTGCTGGCTTTCGGTAATGCGGGGTCGGCGGCGCCACGGCCTGGTGGGACGGTGGGCACTTTGAATTCGGGATTGGGTTGGGCGTCCTTGCTCTCCGCACAACCCAACCCCGTGCTGAACAGCAAAATCAGGACGACGACCCACGCCGGTTTCAAATAATTCATCGTGATGAACCTGATTCGGATGACGGAATCGACAACGGCGAGTTTACGGAATCGAATAGACTTCGCCGCCCGCCCGAGAGGCCAGCGCTTCTAAAAGCGAGATCGTGATTCCGTTCACCGTCCCCACGTTGGCGGTCCCGGCAGAGTACGTGATGAACCGCACGCTGCCATCGGCGAAGCCGAAATTCGCCCCGCCCGAGTGGAGGCTCCAGTAGTGGTAGCGGTGCGAATCGGTCGGGTCGATGAGCGTGCCGGGCCGGAAGAACTCGGGGTCCGCGTTGGGTGCCGTCCGTTCCCGAACGCCGAGAACAACATCGGTGGCGCCGAAGTAGGGGTAGTTGCCGGACCCCGCCCACATCCAGCCGTAAAGTAACGTGTTTGACGGCGGGCGTTCGCCGATCGCAATGGTGTTGCTGGTGCCGTCGGTGATGCCGGTCAACTTGACGGCCGCGTTGACGTAAAAAATCCCGTCTTGCCCCGGTAATTTGGCTCGCATACTCGGGTTGCCCGTGCCGCCAATCGCCTCCTGGAACTGATCCCGCCCCGTGACGCCGAAGTAAGACGTGAGGGCGGCTTTGTTCGTGGCGTTGCCGTTGTTCGCATCGTAAGTGAGGCTCGACCGACCGTCCGCCGGGCACTTCATGATCTTCGCGGGCAACGGCATCACGGCTTGCCAATTGCCGGTCGGCCACGGCCAGCCTTGCGGATAGTTCGTCGAGATGACCGCCAATCTGAAGACGTTATCGAGTTCCATGTAGGGCGATATCCGATAGGTCCAACTCCAATACACGCCCTCGTTGGGAAACAAATTACCCTGGTTGCTCAGCGTGTAACCACCAGGCGCCCGGTCGGCGCGGTACGGGCTGTTGTTGTTCGTGGCGGAGTTGATCGGTCTGTTCAACTGCAACGCGGACGGTAGCCGCCCGGTCACGTCGTGGAAGCCGTGCAGCGCGATGCCTTGCTGCTTCAAATTGTTGACGCACTGCGTCCGGGCCGCTGCTTCCCGAACTTTCTGCACCGCCGGCAGTAGCAAGCCAATGAGGATGGCGATGATGGCGATCACGACCAGCAATTCAATGAGGGTGAACCCTCGTCGTGGCACGGCAACCGGAACCATGTGGGAGCCTCGTTCGGAGGAAATCACTTTGAAAAGACAAGATGGGGCGAGTCGTTATAATCTACCACAACTGTTGAGAGATGCTACTTGTCTATCTCGTTAGTTCCTAACAACCTGTTCGGACAATGCTGAGATTGTAAATCAAGCACGAGTCCCGAGAGTTGACTGGGCCGCCCATTCCAGGAGATCGCTACGATGGACAGCGTTGAACTCGTCTTTGCACACAAACCGCGTCAGGGTGAGATTGCCGAACTTGAGCAGAAGGGTGACGTGTTGGTGCTGCACGATAGCGACGGCGCGGTCGTGACCCAGATTCACGGTGCGGACGCAATCCTCCGCATCCACTTGCCGAGTTTCTGGGGTGGTCGGTACATCACAATCGACCAAGAAAATGCGGAAATGCTGTGCTTTGAGCCGAAGCCCGAGGCGAAGAAACAGGTTCGGCAACTGATTCAGGATTGCCTCGATCGCCACCCTGCCGAAGCGGCTGCCGCCATGCGCCAGAAGGGGAAACGAGACCTGTTGATCGGCGCCGGAGCGTTGTTGCTGGGTGGCGCGATTACGGCCGTGAGCTTTAGCGCCACGTCCGCCAACGGCAAGTTTATGGTGATGACCGGCTTGCTGGCGGTGGGTGTCTTCGAGATTCTGCGTGGCATCTATTGGATGGTCAAAGCCAACAAGCTGAAGCCCGCTTCAGAAGTCAATTGATGCGGGCCGCTATCGCGGAAGCCTTTGGAACGTTCGCCCTCGTCTTCGTCGGTACGGGGGCGATTGTGGTGAACGCGACTCACGGCGGTTCGATCACGCATGTCGGGATCGCGCTCACGTTCGGGCTGATCGTGCTGGCCATGATCTACGCCCTGGGGGATGTCTCGGGCGCCCACCTCAACCCCGCCGTGACACTGGCGTTCGTGGTCGCCGGTCGATTCTCGATTCGTGATGTCCCGCGTTATATTGTGGCGCAAGCCGTCGGCGCGTTCGCCGCAAGTTTTGTGTTGCAACTGATGTTTCCGGACCACCCGACGTTGGGTGCGACGCTTCCCAGTGGCTCACCCGTGCAGTCCTGGGTGATGGAATTGATCCTGACTCTCATCCTCATGACCGTGATTCTGGGCGTCTCGACCGGCTCCGAGGAAAAAGGCGTGCTGGCGGGCATCGCCATCGGCAGCACGATTGCCCTCGAAGCGCTGTTCGCCGGGCCGGTCTCGGGGGCGTCCATGAACCCGATCCGCTCCTTGGCCCCGGCTGTCGTATCAGGACATCTCGAACACCTGTGGATTTACCTGACCGCACCAATCGTCGGGGCGATCGCTGGCGTCGGCATCTGGTTCTTGATTCGCCCCCAGGAGTTGAAATCGTGAGTGACGTTCCGAAGCGTGTGCTTTTCGTGTGTGTCGAGAATTCCAACCGCAGCCAGATGGCGGAGGCGTTCGCGCGAATGCACGCCCCTGCCGGTGTGGAGGGGCATAGCGCTGGCTCCCGGCCGTCCGGCAAGGTCAACCCGCGCGCGATCGAGTTCATGGCCGAACGGGGCTACGACTTGACCACGCACCGTTCCAAATCGACCGAAGAGTTCCACGGCCAGGAGGTCGCGGTTGCCGTCACGATGGGGTGCGGGGATGAGTGCCCGCTGGTGAACGCGGCGCGGCGGGAAGAGTGGCAAATCCCCGACCCCAAGGAACTGCCCGCCGAGGAGTACCGCCGCATCCGCGATCTCATCGAAACCAAAGTCAAGGAACTCCTGGCGAGCCTGTAGCCAGCGAATGACGAAGAACTGGGGTGAGTTGTGACCGCGTGTGTGCCTGTGGATTTTGGCATTCCCGGCGAACCGGCGACGTGAGTCGCCTG
>JANLRE010000425.1:0-2331 GCA_031368205.1 Fimbriiglobus sp.
ACACATGGTGTTGCGGCACAACGGCAGACTCGTGTACGAAATCCCTGGGTCGGCGACGTTGCCGGATCGCATCGGGCTGTTCTTCGGCAAGGACATCCGCGATGCGCTTTACCCGATCGCCAGCCCACGCGGGCAGTATCAACTGCACGGCTACATCGCCGACCCGAAGTGTGATCGCGGCAATGCGAAACTCCAGTATTTGTTCATCAACGGTCGGTGGTTTCGGGACCGCAGTTTGTCTCACGCCTTTCAAGAAGCCTATCGCAATCTGCTGATGACGGGCCGGTACGCGATCGGCTTTTTGTTCCTGACGGTGCCGCCGGATCAAGTCGATGTCAACGTCCACCCCACGAAATCCGAAGTGCGGTTCCGCGAAAACTCCGTGCTGTATTCGCTAATCCGAGGTGTGGTGAAAACGCAGCTACTCAGTGAGAATCTCGTCCCGCAATTGAAAATCCCCGCCGTCGATTTCCCATCGAACCACGACGAGATTCCCGAAACCTCGCCTCGCCGGGAACGGGCAGAAAACTCGGTCGCACCCTGGGAACGGGATTCGCCGCAACAAGAAGTTCCAACACCGAACGCAGCCTTCGTGCCCATCCGACAAAGCTGGCAAGACGTGCTGCCGTTTCCCGAATCCGCGAAGATACCAGAGCGTGAACAAGTTGAAAGCGAACCGCAACCTGTCGTATTGAACCCCGACTTGCCGTTCGCGTTGCCGTCACTGCCGATGGGCGCCGCGTTGCAGGTTCATGATGCGTACTTGGTGCTTGAAACGCCGGACGGCATGTTGGTGATTGACCAACATGCGCTGCACGAACGGATCTTGTTTGAGCAACTGCGACGGCGTATTCGAGAAGGTAAACTGGAAGTCCAACGCCTGTTAATTCCCGAACCGATCGACCTGCCCGCCGAGCAAGCCGTGGCCGTTTTGGAAGCCAAGGAAGCGCTGGCAGAGTTGGGATTAGAGATCGAAGACTTCGGCGGGAACACGGTTCTCCTATCGAGCTACCCGACGCTGTTGAAGCGGCGCGCGCCGCATGAGATTTTGCAAGCCGTGATTGATTACCTCGTGACCAAAGACCGCCCGCCTGTTAAGGAAGTGTTGCTCGATCATCTGCTGGCTACGATGGCTTGCAAGGCCGCCGTGAAAGCGGGCGACCCACTAACTCAAGATGAAATTGCCCACTTGCTGATGCTACGTCAAATGGCCGAAGACTCGACCCACTGCCCGCACGGCCGCCCCACGTCGCTGTTGTTCAGCCGCCAAGAACTCGACCGCCAATTCCGCCGCACGTAACCGCTACACTCGCGGCAGTTAAAATCGTCCGATATGATGAGCCAGTTCACTGGTTTCACTCGGAGATTGAGTCCCATGCCGCGTCTGCTCTCCCGGTTGGTTTTGCCGACCACGATGCTGATCCTCCTCGGGTTCAATAGCTTCGTTTTCGCGGCCATCAAGAAGCCATTGCCACTGAAAGACGTGTTGGAGCAGGAACAGATTATCGTGGTGGCGGAGGTCGAGAAAACCGCACCGGACAAGCCGTCCGCCGCGTTCAAGATTATCGAAAACTTGAAGGCCAAATCGCCCGTCGAAAAGCTCGCCATCAACATGACCGGCGACAGCGAAGCACAGAAGTTGAAGCAAGTCCCCATGATGTTCGATCGGCTAGCACCGGGTCGTAAATTGGTGCTGTTCATCAGTAAAAACGAAGAGAGCTATTCTTGCTTCGCGTTCACGGAAGGCACCTGGTTGCAACTGCAAGGGACGAAAGACGGCGAGCAAATTCGCTGGGCGTTCCTGCACGCCGAACCCTATCTCCGCCGCACGTTCGCGGGCACCACTGCTGAGCTAACGGAGACGGTCAAAGAGTGTCTGGCCGGCAAACGCCAACCCCCCGCGTGGAACGATAAAGAACCGCCCGGCTACGGCCCAATCGCAAAGCCAAACTGTGACACGCCAAAGGCGTGTCTTCACTCTTCGCTCGCCACTCCCCACTCTCCACTCTCCACTCTCCCCCCCCTGTTCGCCGTCATCCCGTCGTTTGTGTTGTTGGGGCCACTGGCACTCGTCGCCGCATTTTTCCCCGGCGTATTTGCCCGATTAGCAATGGCGATGACCCGTTGGCGGGCGTTCCTGGTCGTGGCGAGTACCAACACGACTTTGGCGATGATCTACTACTGGGTGCGGGATTTTGAACTGCTCCCGGATTCGCGCTGGGTCAGCCCGCAAGCGTTCAGTGTGTTGCTAATGGTATGCACTATGGTCGGCCTGCTGTGGGCCGCACAACGTCACTGTCGAATGGCCCTCGAAGACCCCACAATCACGGC
>JANLRE010000426.1:0-3205 GCA_031368205.1 Fimbriiglobus sp.
CCTCGGAGGACTCACGTCCCCCGCTCAGGAAGAAATGATTCCAATGCCCGTCGTCTGTTTCGTGCCGGACCTGTTTCGATTCCTTAACACGCCCGCATCATTTGGGAGAATCTTGTCCGCGCGCACGGAATTTTACTTGCAATTGGTACTGCAAGAGCGTCAGATATCCATTACAAAAGTGTTGTGATGGGTTTCGAGAGACAGTAATCTAGTTGCTGTGACATCGGGGCGAGTCGCTTAAACAACGCAGGAGATCACCTCTATGGCTGAAAGTCAACAACACAAACTGGACCGGGTTCGCCCGCCACGGGTGCAGATCACCTACGATGTGGAAACCAATGGCGCGATGGAGAAACGGGAACTCGCGTTCTTGGTCGGCGTGATGGCCGAACTCTCGGGGCACCGACCCCAAGACGAAATCGGCCCCATCAAGAGCCGCGACTTCAAAGAGATCGACCGGGACAACATCGACGCGGTCATGAAGGACGCCGCACCCGTGTTGAACCTGAGCGTGGCCAACAAGCTGACGGACGACAACTCGAACCTGCGGGTGGCCCTGAAGTTTGAAGGCATGCAAGACTTTTCCCCGTACAAAGTCGCCGACCAGATTGCCCCGTTAAAGGAATTATTGGAAATGCGCAAGCGGTTGGACGAAGTCTTGTCTAAGATCAGTACCAACGAACAACTCGCCGATGTCCTCCAAGATGTCATCAACAACACCGAAAAGGTCCAAAAGCTAGCCAAAGAGTTGGGTACCGAGACACCGGCAAAAGAGGGGGCCTAAACCATCATGGCGAAGTCAGACGCAGCGGGTGCCGCACCGGCAACGACCACCACGACCACGACCGACGGTGGTCTGCTCGAACAAATTCTCACGGCGACGAAACCGAAGAACGACAGCCAAAAAGCGCAGAACAAGCAGTTCATCGAAGCGGTCGTCCAACAAGCCCTTGCCGCCGAACCGGGGTCCGTGGTTGCGGGCGACATTGAGCGGACGATCCAAGCCTGGAAGGCGGAGATTGACCGCAAGTTGTCCGCGCAGTTGAACGAAGTCCTGCACCACCCGGACTTCCAAAAGCTCGAAGGCACGTGGCGCGGGTTGGATTACCTCGTCAAGCAGAGCGAAACGAGCGCGACGCTCAAGATCAAGGTGATGAACACCAACAAGCGGCAGCTTTTCAAGGACTTCGAGCTGGCCCCGGAGTTCGACCAAAGCACGCTGTTCAAAAAGGTGTACGAAGCCGGGTACGGCCAATTGGGCGGTAGCCCCTTCGGGATGCTCGTGGGGGATTACGAGTTCGACGGCAAGTCGGCGGAAGACGTTGGCTTGTTGCAACACATCTCCGGCGTCGCGGCGGCGGCGCACTCGCCGTTCGTTTCGGCAGCCGGCGCGGACATGTTCAGCCTGAATTCCTACACGGACCTGAACGCACCGCGTGACCTCGAAAAGATCTTCCTGAGCCAAGAGTACACGGTCTGGAAGAGCTTCCGCGAGTCCGAAGACTCTCGGTACGTGGCCCTGACCATGCCACGGGTTCTCGCCCGACTTCCCTACGGGAGTGGCAAGGCCGATCGCCGCATCGACGAATTCACTTACGAGGAAGGCGTCGATGGGACCAATCACGACAAGTACCTGTGGATGAATTCGGCCTGGGCGCTTTCGGCCCGAATGACCAATGCGTTCGCCAACGACGGATGGTTCATGCGAACTCGGGGTGTCGAAGGTGGCGGTCAAGTGGAAGGCTTGCCCCTGCACATCTTCGAGCAAGCCGGTGGCAAGACCGCCAAATGCCCAACCGAAGTGCTGATCCCCGACCGCCGCGAAGCGGAACTGAGTAAACTGGGGTTCTTGCCACTGTTGCACTATAAGGACACGGACAAAGCCGTGTTTCTCGGGAGTCAATCGACGCAAAAACCGAAAGTTTATTTTGCGAACGACGCGACCGCCAACGCGGAACTCTCGACGAAATTGAACTACATGCTCTGTGTGTCTCGCTTCGCCCACTACTTGAAGGCGATGGCCCGCGACAAGATTGGTTCGTTCGCCGAACGCGGAGATATGGAACTTTGGCTGAACAATTGGATCAATAACTATGTCGTTCCGAACCCGGAAAGTGTCGGCGATGCCACCAAGGCCCGGTGCCCACTTCGGGAAGCCCGAGTTGAAGTCACTGAAGTGAAAGGCAAACCGGGCTGGTACCAAGCCATCGCCCACTTACGACCGCACTTCCAACTGGAAGGCTTGGCGACCTCCATGCGGTTGGTCGCCGAACTGCCCCAGAAGAAGGGATAACCTTGTTGGGTGTTCCAGCAAGGGTTGAACGGGTTGATCTGTTTTTGTCCGGAGGGGAATTCGTCTGGCCTATGGGGTCAACGGGTCTACCTCCCAACTGGATCGGTCTTGAACCGAACCGAAGAGGAATTTCATCATGGCATTAGACGCACACCTCGACTTAAAAGCCGGTAGCATCAAGGGCGAGTCGAAGGAAAAGGGCTACGAAGACCAAATTCAATTGATGAGCTGGGGCTGGGGAGCCACGAACCAAGGTTCCAGCGCCCACGGTACGGGTATGGGGTCGGGCAAAGTCCACATGCAGGACTTCCACTTCACCCAGCAAATGTGTACCTCGTCGCCAGAACTGCTGCTGAACTGTGCGACCGGGATGCACATCCCGAAGGCGGTTCTGACCTGCCGCAAAGCGGGTCAAAAGACGGAACAACAAAAGTTCCTCCAACTGACTTTCACGGACCTGCTGATTTCGTCGTACCAAACCGGCGGCACCGACGGCGGCACCGGCTTGCCTGTGGAATCGATTTCGTTCAACTACTCGAAGATCGAAATGGAATACTTCGTCCAAGACGAAAAGGGCGTTACGAAACCGGCCGGCAAGACCGGCTACGACCTCAAGAAGAATTGCAAAGTGTAACCGTTGTTGCGTTTTGCCTAGCCCCGGCCATTTGGTCGGGGTTTTTCTTTACTACCTGCCACTTCTGGGGGTTAGTTGTGCGACCGCTGCAAAAGTTTGCGTGTGTTGCTTCTGGTTTGCTGACCCCGGTAGGGGTCACGGAATGTAGCCACGGGTGGAGCGCTTCGCGCAACCCGTGGAACCTGAGACCCAATACTCTTCTGCCCTGGAGGGGCAGCGGAATTCCTTCGCCCCTCCAGGGCGAGTGACAATGGGCTGTCACTGCCCACGGGTTGCAC
>JANLRE010000427.1:0-4835 GCA_031368205.1 Fimbriiglobus sp.
GACGAATAAATCCGAAAGGGTTTGGCAAAGTTTTCAGGCACTCGTTCTGGAACGGGTTTTCGGCCCTGAAAGGGTCGTTCGACCAGCCCAGGGCCATGCCCTGGGAACTGGCACCCAGGGCATGGCCCTGGGCTGACAGCACGTGCCTTTCAGGCCCGAAAACCATGAGAATTCACCCGCCCGAAAATTTGCCAGACCCATCAAATAACATGTTTGCCTTGAGTTGAGAGTTGAAACTACGGCGTGCATTCAGGACGTGCGGAATTCTGATTGATTTTATTCGTCCGATTCGTGCAATTCGTGGTGGACATCGGTGGTCGGTGAGATCGGGTGAATCGTAATTGGGTTGGCTGATCCGGGGTTGCTGACACGAATGACTTGCGTGCCGTCCAGCACCGCATCCAGGTGCGGTCGCACTTCTTGGCTACGCCATCCGGAAATGAATGACGAATCGTCGGCAAGCTTCGCCCCCGGCTGGCGGGCACGGACTAACGATTTCAAATCGTAAGTCGTCGCCACCAAATTGGATGCCAACTTCATTCGGGCACAGAACTCGGACAGGACGACGCCCAAAAGACTTGCCAATGTGTTGATGTGCGGGGCGTCACTATCTCGTTCGGATGTCGGCGGGCATTGGTCCAATGGCAGTTCGTGCCCTCGGCGAACGGCCATCAAAATCGCATCGCCTTCACCCCGTGGTAAGCCACGCAACGTGTGAAGATCGTCCTGCCGCCCCGACCCTCGGCGGGCAATTTCGATGACGATGTCGTCCCGTAGCAGAACCCGTGGGGGACGATTTAAGCGTGCGGCAAACTGTTCGCGCCAAACAAACACTTCACGCGCAACCGCTAATTCCCGGCGGTTCAGCCCACCAAGCCCTTTCAGCTTTCGCCACTTCTCGATCGAGGGATCGTCCAGAATCGAATGACGCACAAACGCTTCAAATTCTTCCGTCGCCCAGGAAGTACGGTTCCAACGAACGAGTCGTTCGGAAAGCCCACGCCAAAGGGGTAACAAATATCGAACGTCGTCGTAGGCGTAGCGAATCTGGTTCACGGATAATGGTCGGCGCCGCCAATCCGTCAGCGTTTCGGCCTTGCTGGCTCTGGCACCAATCGCTTCTTGCACCAACCCGGCATACCCGATCGGGTACGTATAACCCACCAAAGCCGCCGCAATTTGCACATCAAAGATCGCGGCCGGCGGTTTCCCGATGGCGTACCAACACATGCGGACTTCTTCGCGCCCGGCGTGGACGACGACGACCCGATTGGGGTCCAACAACAGCGTCCAGAATGGCGTCAGATCACCACACAGGTAGGGGTCAATCAGCAGTAAGCGGCTGGGTGTTGAGACTTGAATCAAGCAGAGTTCGGGTCGGTAACTCTCTTCGCCAACAAATTCGGTATCCAGCCCGATGCAATCGGTGGTGCGGAGATGGTCCAAACACGCCCGAAACGCATCCGGGGTGGCAACGACCTGTTCGGGAAGGTCTGGTCCAGCAAGCACACGCCGACGCGACATGGGTGAAACAACTACAGGGAATCAGGGAGAGTGTACTTCTTTATCGTGCAGAAAGTCCTTCAGGGGTCAAGCCTGATCTCGACTCGACAATGACCGATTCGCTCAGAACAGGGTTTATTCCGGTGTTGATCACTTTGCGAGCTTTTTGTAACGAAACAGATGAAGACCAGAGATGACCTCTCCCCGAACAACGATCGGGAAACTCCGGACGAGTTCCGGTTCTCCGTAACCTTGGACGAGTTCATCCCGCAATACCTCCTCATTCCACACATACGCCTCGTCCACGTCCGCGAGATGGTCGGGATGAAGGGTGAAATTGCTGGGCCGGGAGATGCCGTCCATTTGCCGGACATCGACGCCATAAAACCGCAACATCGCAACCCACTGGTAGGTCGGCGTGTAAAGCGGGATGCCGGCGTTCCGCTCGCGGATTAGCGCGGCGACTTGCCGTGCCACTTCAAGGCGGACCGGCTGGCGGGAAATCCGATCCTTGGACGGTTGCAATAACGGAATTGGCACGATCAGGTGGGTCGTCACGATGAGCAAGAGGACCAGTGGAAGGCCAAAGCCAATCGCCAGGGAAACGCGATAGAATCGCGGCGGGCAGACTGTGGCAAACCAATGTGCCGCCAGTGGCCAAAACCCGATGTAGCTGGCGAGCGCCCAGTTGCCTTCCAGTGGCCCCCGGCACGACTTGTACAGGAAGAATGTGAACGGAATCGCGTACAAACAAACACAGACCCGCAATCGCGGGTCGGCGGCCAAAGTTCGGACGTTCATCACGACCCAAGGAAGCAACGTGAACGGCAACAGCCCGAACAGCACCAGTTGAATGCCCACGAATTCGCCGAACGTCTTCAACCCCGCGTTCGATGAATCCATCGCGTGTTCCCACTGGAACCGGATCGGAGCGAAGTCGTGTTGGTAGTTAAAAACCAGGACCGGCAGAAACAAGACAAACGACACCGCACCGTGGCCGATGTACCCCGGCAGCCACTTCTTCCACGATACGCTCGTCAACAAAAAGCTGACAAAACTGGCGGGGACCGTCAACGCCATCGTGTATTTCCCGAGCGCCCCGCATCCCAAAATCACCCCGCCGATCAACCATAACCAAACGGGAATTCGCCCCGCTTCCAGTGACGAATTTTCGGGCGTGAGCCGACGATGAACGGCGATCAGCCACACCAAATAAATGGCCCAAAAAACCAACAGCGGCGTGTCCGGCGTAATCAGCACCGCACCGTAGGTGAACAACGGCGTGGCGATCACCCACGGCCACAAGTTTCGTGGCTGCATCAGTCGGCCCAAAATCCCGACGACGATCAGGGTCGAGACGCACGCCGGCAACCGGGTCGCCAAGACACTGTTCCCGAAAACCGTCGTGGAAAGGCGGATGAACAACGCGGACATGGGCGGGTGATCGAAGTAACTGAGTTGCAGATTTTGCGCCCAGCACCAGTAGTAAAGTTCATCGTCTAATGGCGGCAGGAGTGCGGCCAACACCAAGTAAAGCGCGGCTATTCCGAGCAACAGCAACCAATATCCACGATCACGCACCGAATTCTCCCGTAGCGACGGAACTTCATCAGTCATACGGTATAACCCAACCCGCCTAGCTTCGGGAAGTGGACTTATGGCACTCCAATTGGGTGTTGGGTAACCGTACTGCTTCACGATGACGTGCGTTCAGTTAGGATAGCCCCACTACCAACAGCTTGATGACCCACTACGAGAGATGCCAGTCATGGACCTTGCAATCGAAACCCACCATTTGACGCGGTATTTTGACGACTTCTGTGCCGTCAACGGGGTTGAACTGCAAGTCGAACGGGGCACGTTTTACGGCTTCCTAGGTCCGAACGGGGCGGGGAAATCGACCACGATTAAAATGCTCACCGGGCTGCTCGCCCCGACAAAAGGCGAGATGCGCGTTCTCGGGAAAAATATCCTCGACCCGAAGCAGGCCCTCGAAGTGAAACGACACGTCGGGGTTATTCCGGAAAACCTGTCGCTCTTCGATAACCTCACCGCACGCGAATACCTCACGTTCATCGGGCGGATGTACCTGCTGCCACGCGACACCATACGTAGCCGCATTGGCGAACTGCTGGAATTGCTCGGGTTGGATCAGGAAGAGAAGAAACTGACGATGGAGTATTCCCACGGCATGAAGAAGAAGCTCGCCCTCGCTGCGGCGCTGTTGCCGAACCCGGACTTGCTGTTTTTGGACGAACCATTTGAAGGCGTCGATGCCGTGGCCTCGCACGTGATCCGCGACTTGCTCGCCGGTTACGTCGCACGGGGATCGACCGTGTTTTTGACCTCGCACGTGTTGGAAATCGTCGAGAAACTTTGCACCCATGTCGGCATCATTGTGAAAGGCAATCTTGTGGAGCAGTCTTCCCTGGATGAGTTGCGTCAAGGCAGTTCTCTCGAAGATCGCTTCCTAGAAAAAGCGGGGGCGAGCTTTGAGACCACGCCGAAGATCAGTTGGCTAGAAGGCGGTGCCAAGTGAACCTCGAACACTTCAAAGCCTTCGTGTGGCTTCGGTGGCGCATCCGGCTGAACCAGTTGAAACGCGGCGGGATCGCCAACTCTGTGATCCTGATTTTAATCGCGGTCAGCATCACCATGATGGTGATCGGCGTGTTTTTTGGCTCGATCATCATCGGCGCGACCGCGTTGACGCAAGCCTCGCCGACGATCGTGATGTTCGTGTGGGATGGGATCGTGTTGGCGTTGTTGTTGTTCTGGATGATCGGCTTGATGACCGAACTGCAACGGTCCGAAAGCCTGTCGCTCGATAAATTTCTGCACTTGCCCGTTTCGCTTTCGAGTGCGTTCCTCATCAACTACCTGAGTTCGCTGTTTAGCCTCACGTTGTTTGTGTTCGCGCCGCTGCTCTTCGGTCTCAGTCTGGGGATGGTCATCTCCCAAGGCGTGGCGATGGTGTTTCTGTTACCGCTCTGCTTGTCACTTCTGTTGGCCATTACCGCCGTCACGTACCAGTTCCAAGGTTGGCTGGCGACGCTGATGGCCAACCCGCGTCGCAAGCGGAGCATCGTCGTCGGCGTCACGATGAGCATGATTCTTTTTTTTCAACTGCCGAACCTCGTGAACGTTCTTCGACCTTGGGGGACTAACGCAACTACTGAAAGCTCCAAAGCGTTACTGGATCGAGAGGAAAAACTCCGCGATGATCTTGCGAAAGGTCAGATTAAAACCGAAGAGTTCAACACTGCCACTAACGATAGCATTGCCAAATACAAGTCCGATAAGGTAGTAGCCGATCAGCAAGAGTTGCAACA
>JANLRE010000462.1:0-3376 GCA_031368205.1 Fimbriiglobus sp.
GCGATGCGTGGTGCTTCGTTGCGATGGAGCGCGGAACCAAACTGGTGCTGACGTGGCACCTCGACAAGCGGACGCCGCTGGCAACGACCTACTTCGCCGCCAAGTTGAACGACGCCACGAACGGGCGGTTTCAGCTTTCGACCGACGGCTTCCGCCCCTACCGCACGGCCATCCCGCTTGTGTTCGGGAACACCATCGACTTCGCCCAAATCGTCAAGACGTATGGCAATCCCCCCGAGAACGGCGGCGCAACCCGTTATTCTCCGGGGGAAGTAGTAGCCACGCACACGGTGTTACTGTCCGGCAATCCCGACGACGACAAGGTTTGCACGAGTCACGTCGAACGGCAGAACCTTTCGATCCGCATGGGCGTGCGGCGGATGACCCGGCTGACGAACGCCCACAGCAAGAAATGGGAGAACCACAAAGCCGCCCTCGCGCTCTGGTTCGCCTATTACAACTTTTGCCGCATCCACACGACATTGAAGACGACGCCAGCCGTTGAATCCGGGCTGACCGATCATGTTTGGAGTGTGGCCGAACTGCTGGAGCGTGTCGGCTAACGGGGCAAAAGAATCGGGGGCAGGGTGGCGCCCCCGCGACGGGAACCTAGGATAGAGAGTTCGGGTTGTCAGTTCCGCCGCGTGCCGCTACGCTCTGCCGCGTAACCCGGTAAGAGTTTGAAAGGCCGACGCCATGCCGATCGATTTGTTTTCTGACGTGCCGGGCCAAAAGGTGGCCCGTGGGGCTACGCAAACCCTCACGGGCGATAGTCTCGTTGTGCTCCCGACGCTGGCGGCCGCGTCTATTCAGTGCTGCGTCACGTCGCCACCCTACTGGGGCCTTCGGGATTACAAGCACCCCGCGCAAATCGGGGCCGAACCGACGCCCGACGGGTACGTCAAAAACCTCGTTGCCATTTTTCGGGAAGTCCGCCGCGTCATGCGGAAGGACGGAACGCTGTGGTTGAACGTGGGCGACGGCTACGCCCGGAACGGGGGCACGGGGGGGCACGGCCCGAACGCCGTCGTGGGCAACACTAAGAAACTGATCCAAAAGCGGAACTGCAAAGTCCCCGACTGTTGGGGGCTAAAGGACCGCGACTTAATGGGACTGCCGTGGCGGGTGGCGTTCGCGCTGCAAGAAGACGGGTGGGTATTGCGGTCTCGCATCACGTGGATTAAGAAAACCGCCATGCCGGAGAGCGTGAAGAACCGGCCGACCAGCGCGACGGAAGAAATTTTCCTGTTCGCAAAGTCGCCCACGTACTTTTACGACCCGCACGGCGTCCGCGAGGCGACCGGGGCAAACCTCCGCAACTACTGGATTCTCGGCCCGGACATCAGCGGCAGCGGCCACCCGGCCGCCTTCCCGCGAGAACTGGCGCGGCGCTGCATCCTGTTGGGTTCGCGCGAGGGCGACACGGTGTTGGACCCGTTCGGCGGTTCCGGCACGACAGGCGTTGTGGCGAACGAACTCGGCCGGAAAGCGGTACTCGTTGAGCTTAACCCGAAGTACGCAAGTTTGAGCCAGGAGCGCACCCAAAATGGCAAAAAAACGCGGGTCAAAACAGCTAATCCTTGAATACTTTTTGAGCAACTTGGGGCGGGTGCTTGAGTCCCGAGAACTGAGAGAGGCGAGCGGCGGCGCGTCCGAATTCGCCCGCCGCATCCGGGAACTTCGCAACGAGGACGGGTACCAAATCCTGACCCACAACGACCGCGAGACGTTGAAGCCGAACGAATACCTGATGGAAACCATTGAACGGATTCCGGCGTTCGCACGGGGCATTTCCAAAGAGACCCGCGCACAAGTTTTCGAGCGGAACGGGTACACCTGTCAGATGTGCGGCGTGGCGGCGGGCGACCCCGACCCGATGGGCGGCAACCGGACTGTCCGCCTCACGATGGGGCACATCATCGACAAGTCAAAAGGGGGCGGGGACTCGTTGCAGAACCTGCGGGCGGTTTGCACCAACTGCAACGAGGGCTTGCAAAACACGTCGCCCCCCAAACCGGACCGCCTCCACCTGCTCGGCCAAATTCGCCGCGCGACCCGCGACGATCAACAAGCGGTGTTGGAATGGCTGATAAAAAAATACGGCATCGACGAATCGTTATAATTCAGCAACGCAAAGCTAGGACAGTACCGGCTATCCTATCCTTTATGCCGATGGCCCCTGACATCGCCACATGTCTTTACTATACGGGAATTGACCCCTTCACCAAGAAGGAAGTTCACGTCGCGAAGGGCAGAAACGACCGGAAGATGCAGCGAACCCTGATGCAGTTCTTCAAGCCGGAGAACTACTTCACGGTCCGCGAGGCGCTGATCAAAGCGGGCTGATCTGATCGGCGGGTGCGAGGGGTTGATTCCCACCGGGCCGCCGAAAGAAGCTCTGGAGGCCCGCCGCCGCTAGGTGAACAACGCGGTCAAGGGCGACCACTACCACACGGTGGCCAACCCGGCGAAGGGCAAGGAACCGGGCGAGCGCGGGGCTGAACCCGCAAAGGGCTATCGGCCGGGACGGAAGTCGGCGGTTCGGCGACAGGGGAAAAGTAGGGGCGAGGCCCGGTGATCGTGAGGGTCGGTCTGGCAACTCTTCATAATGGATCGACTTGTGGACAGCGCTTGCGGCACCTAGACTGTCGATCAGGCCACCACTGCCTACGCCCGGCCTCGTGGACTGAAGGAGCCTGAATGCCCGACTCCGACACCACCTGCTGGACCGTCATCCGGGCTGCGGCGGCGGGCTGCCCGGTTGGCCGGGACGACCTGGCCCGCCGTTACCTCGGCACCGTCCGCGCGTACCTGGCCGCCCGCTGGCGCGGCTCGCCGCGGTGCGGCGACCTCGACGACGCCACCCAGGAGGTGTTCGTCGAGTGCTTCCGCCAGGGCGGCGCGCTGGCGGCCGCCGGGGCCGGCCGGGTACCCCACTTCCGCCCGTTCCTGTACGGGGTGGTGCGCAACGTCGCCCGGCGGTTCGAGACCCGGCCGGTGCGGGCCGCCGGCCCCCTGCCGGACGTCCCGGCGGACGAGGCCACCCAGTCGCGGCTGTTCGACCGGGCCTGGGCGGGGTCGGTCATGGCCGAGGCCGCCGCCTGCCACCGGCAGCGGGCCGCCGCGGCCGGGCCGGAGGCCGTCCGGCGGGTCGAGCTGCTCCGGCTGCGGTTCGAGGACGGCCTGCCCGTCCGGGCGATCGCCGAGTTGTGGGGCGTCCCGGCGGCCGACGTCCACCACTGGTACGCCCAGGCCCGCCGGGAGTTCCGGGCGGCGCTCCTGGAGGTGGTGGCGTTCCACCTGCCCGGTAGCCCAGCCGAGGTGGAAGAAGAAGCGGCCGGGCTGCTGCGGGCCCTGGCTTAACTTTTTTCCCCTT
>JANLRE010000466.1:0-1324 GCA_031368205.1 Fimbriiglobus sp.
TTCGGCCCTGAAAGGGACGTTCTGTCAGCCCAGGGCCATGCCCTGGGAACCTTGGAACGGACGATGAATTCGGTTCGATGCCATCTAGTATGAACCGTTCTGAATTGAATGAAAACACGATCGTTGCCCGGTCCCAGGGCATGGCCCTGGGCTGACAGAACGTCCCTTTCAGGGCCGAAAACCCGTTGAGGACAGAGTGCCAGAAAAATTTGCCAGACCCGTAACTGATTCCCACCCCCATATCTTGAGGAACACTCATGACACTGTCTCTGCTGAAACCCCGACGCAGTTGGCTTTGGGCTGCGCTACTTCTGTTGCTACTAATGATCTCGACCGGGCTGTACGGTGCCAGAAAATCACACGCACGGTTGGCGAAAGTGCAGTTACTGCAACAGGAACTCTTCAGCGACGCGAGCAAGTTGCTACCTGCGGAGGAGAAAAAACAGAAGTTTGAGCTGATGCGAACGGAGATGAAAAACCTGTCACCCGACCAACGCGGCGAACTGTTTGCGGCTAGCCAAAAGCAAGCCAAGGACAAGATGGATCGGTACTTTTCGATGCCAGCTAAAGAGAAGCAGAAGTTACTGGATGACGAAATTAATCGCCTGGAGCAACAGAAAAAGCAAGCGGGTGCGAACGGCTTCAGTGGGCAACCGGGGTTCGGTCCGCGACCGGGTGGCAACGGTCCGGGTAACACGAAAGGTTCGGGTGGAACGACTCGCACACCGGAAGAAATTGAGAAACGTCGCAAGGAAATGTTGAGCCACACCACGCCGGAACAGCGCGCGACACGGGACCAGATGCGCGCCCAATCGGAGCGATTCCGCACGGACTTGAACCACCGACTCCAACAACGCGGGTTGCCGCCTATGCCGCCGGGTGGACGAGGCGGGCCGCGTGGGTAGATCAAAACAAGCGTTGCTGGCGTTTCGGTTTTGCTAGCTCGTCGGCGAGCTTGCGCTGGGAGGAACTGACCGGGTAGTCCTTCAATTCTTCGGGGGTGACCCAACGGGCCTCGGGGTAAAATTGCGACCGAAAACTTCCGCCGTCCGTCGTGGCTTCCAGGCAAATCAGCGTGATGGCGAACCGGGTCACGCCGTGTCGGATGGTCATCAACTCCGGACCAGGGGTAATGGAAATGCCGGTCAGTTCCGCCACGATGCGGGTGGCTGCCGATTCGATGGTTTCGTCGGGGTGCGTTTCGCCGTGCGGGATTTCCCAGAAGTTCGCCCACCGTTTCGCATCACTGGGGCGACGGCACAACAACACACGATCGCCGTCCCGGATGACGATGCCGACTTCGCGGACCTCCACAATGGTTTTC
>JANLRE010000471.1:0-1575 GCA_031368205.1 Fimbriiglobus sp.
GAGAGGAACAGCCCGACCGCGACTCGCCACGGTTGGCCATCCTTGCACGCCCAATGAGCCAGGGAAACAGCCCCATAGGTCGGGTGTTCGCCGAACGGCCATTCGGGCACAACGTGTTGTAACCGCCACGGGCCGACCTTCACGCCATGTTCGTGGCAGGTCATGAGGAACGTTCCGAGGGCGGCTTGCAACTCGCGTGTCGCCCCGGTGAGGGAGCCGTCCGGTTCCAGCTTACGCCGGGCCGTGCGAAACTCTTGATCCCAGAGTTCGGCGAGACTCTGTGACGAGTTCACCCCAGTCGAGTTCATCACAGGGGCGTCAACAGATTGCACACCGTGCGGGTTCGTTTCCGGTGTCGGTCTGGACAAGCCGACAACCGTGCCACTTTCGGTGGTTTCGACGATCGTGACCGACTTGAACGCGACGGGGTGTTGGTAAATTTCGGGGTCTTTCCCGAGCAACGCATCGATGCGGTTTTGCTTATCCGTGGCGGTCATCAAATCCGGGAATGGGACCGGCCCGACGGGCGGGTTGAACGTGTCGTAACCACTGATGCGACTTTCCGGGCGTGTCGGAATGTCCGCGAACGCCAGCGCATTTTTCAGGACTGGTTCGTCATCGCCGATGGATTCGGTGCGTGCCACACTGTTCGGTTTCGGAACGGGTGATGTCGTCTCCTCTGCTTCATAAACGACGTGATCGAACAGGTGGCGAAACTGTTGCAGCATGTCGCGCAGCGTCGGTTCGGACTTGGCGATGCGGGTGATTTGCTCGTCCGCGAAGGGGTAAATATCGGGAAGATCATTGCCCTCGGGAATTTCTTCCAGCACCGGACGGAGTCGTGCTTCGACGACCCGACGCACTAGCTGCTCCGCAGGTGCTTCGAGGCGAATCGCCTTGACGGTGCCGAGTTTCGGCACGTGGACCGGGTTGTTGAGGCGGTCTTGAATGTAGCCATCCAAGGACGGAACGAATCGGTTCCACAACCCCCGCTCCGCGAAGATCAAGAAGCACAACCCGTCGATCTGGTGCATCACTTGCACGATGCCCGCGAAGAACGACTCGGCGATTTTGTGGCCGTCGTCGGAGCGGCGTGCGAGCAGCAAATCTTCAAGCTGATCGAACGCCACGACGACGGGAATTTTCAACCCGCGAAACATCTCCATCATCACTTTGAGCAGCGCGAGGACGAGATCTTGCCGCGTCGGGCGGACCTGGAACTCCAGTTCAGCGAAGCCGTAGGTCAAGAAGTTCGCCAGTCCCGCTTCATCTTTCAGTAGCACCGCTTTGGCGAAGCCTTCGATAATCTGCTGGCGCATCAAGCCGGCGGTGTTCCGAGACTCGGTTTTCTTGGCCTAGGCGGCGAGCAATTCGTAGGCGCGCGTCGCTGGTAGGCCGGCGTCGTGTAACGCCTGGGTGAGTGGCATCGGAACCCGACCGAACGTCGCAACCCCCGCCAGGTTGTCGGCCAACCATTCGGACCGTTCCCCGGCTTGCGTGCCGCCCAACCCAAGCCGTCGTGCCCACCGGCCGATCCCCGGCGGCGGGAACAGTTCAACTTTTTCTTCCGCTGAA
>JANLRE010000570.1:0-8035 GCA_031368205.1 Fimbriiglobus sp.
AAAAAGAGCTGGTTTTTCTCGATGATTTTACTGCGGATTGCTTCCGTCTGAGAACCCAGCGGTATTGCGGGAATCGTTGTCGTAAAGGCCCGTGCGGTGATGTCATAGCCGACCGAATTCATGTGGATGCCGTTCTCCGTAAAGTGCTGGGATTGTTGGCTGGTGAGTGTGTACAAATCCACAAATTCGAGCTTGCGGGCTTTTGCAAGGTCTTGAATCGCGGTGATGTAGAGTTGCAAATTCTTGTTCTTCGCGTCCGTGTCCTTCATCGGCGGGACGTTCTCGAACGGCGAGGGTGACATCAGCACAATCCTTGCCTTGGTCTTGGCGATCTCGTTCAGAAGTTTCGCAAATTGGGCCACGAACGGCTTGATGCCATTCGACCCGTCAAAGGATTCGTTCTGCCCGAAGCAGGCGACGATGACCGTCGGCTTCAGTTCCTTGGTCAGGGTCACCATGCGTTCGTAACCCTTCGGCGACGGGTCGAAACTGTTGCGGGATTCGCCCCAGACCGTATCGCCGCTCCAGCCGAGGTTGCGGAACGTGACGTGCTTATCCCGGTTGGCCAACGTCATCGCCAATTCCCAGGAGCCGTACTTCTGCTCCCGTTCCACGAGCGTGCCGCCCAGCAGCACGACGCGGTCGCCGTCCCGGAATTGAAACGGGTGATCGGCCTTCACGGAATCAGTCGCCAGCAGTAGGCTTGCCACGCACGTGGCAATAATTCGAGGGAGTATCACGGAGAGGATCCTTTATCAACAGGTGGGAAACCGCTATCATTCAGCCGCATCATGCGATTAGAATCAAGCACAATTTTGCAGAACCGCCGAGTCGTTGCTTAGGGTCACACTATGAACCGCCGAACTTTTGCATCGTTCTTTATCGCCGGGATGGACGGGATTCTGCTCGCGCCGACCGAATCCCCCCGAGCGGCAGAGCCACCGAGCAACGTCGTGAAAGTCGCGTTGAACGGCCACAATTTCACGTTGCCTGCAGGCTTTGAAATTGAGTTAATTGCGGGTCCGCCGCAAGTACAACGCCCCGTCGCAGCGGCGTTCGGCGCCGATGGCACATTGTATGTCACGGAGTCGTCGGGAACGAACGACCCGGTGCAAAAGCAGTTGGCCGAGAAGCCTCACCAAGCGTTGCGACTGAAGGCGGATCGCACAGGGAAGTTTACCGAGGTCAAATTATTCGCGGACAAACTCATGATGCCGCAAGGCATCATGGTCTCCGGCGATTCGGTTTACATCGGCACGCCGCCGAGCATCTGGAAGTTCCCGACGGATGGTGTCAAACCCCGCGAGGAATGGTTCAACGGCAAAACACTGACCGGCTGCACGAACGATTTGCATGGCCCCTACCTCGGAATCGACGGCTGGATTTACTGGACCAAGGGCGCGTTCGCCACGCAAACTTACACCTTACCGAATGGCAAACCCTTCAAGACCCGTGCCGCGCACATCTTCCGTTCGAGACCGGACGGAACCAACCTGGAACCGATGATGACCGGCGGGATGGACAACCCGGTTGACGTTGTCTTCACGCCGACCGGCGACCGCATTTTCACCACGACGTTTCTGCAACACCCCGGCGACGGCAAACGGGACGGCCTGATTCACGCCATCTATGGCGGCCTGTACGGCAAGGACCACGACGCCCTCACGGTGGAACACACCGGAACCAGCCCGCACCTAATGCCGGTGCTGACGCACCTCGGGGCGGCCGCGCCGTGCGGATTGCATCGTTATGAATCGACGGTGTTCGGTAATGAGTACCGCGATAATCTGTTCGCCTGTTCCTTCAATATGCACAAAGTGACACGGCATGTGCTGATCCCAACCGGCGCGACCTATCGAACGCAAGACTCCGACTTTCTCGTTTCGGACAACCTCGATTTCCACCCGACCGATGTGATTGAAGACGCCGATGGATCGTTGGTCGTGGTGGACACCGGCGGTTGGTACAAGCTCTGTTGCCCGACATCCGCGATGGCGAAGAACGACATCTTCGGGGCCATCTACCGGATTCGCAAAACTGGCGTGAAACCAATCGTCGATCCGCGTGGCCTGCAAATTGAGTGGAGCAAATTGCCCGCACTGGAGTTAACAAAGTACCTCGACGACCCCCGCCCCGTCGTCCGGCAACGGGCGATTGAAACACTCGGAGCAAGTCCTCGCCAATCGTCGAAAGAAATCGGTATCGTGATCCGCAAATCGCAATCTGTCGAAGCGCGACGCAACGCACTCTGGGCGGCGGCACGATTTAATGTGGTCGATTCGTCCAAACAGGAAGGCTACAACGGCGCCCCTTATGCCATGAGTGCGTTGGAAGACCCCGATGACAGTGTGCGACAGGTCGCGTTGCACGTTTTGAGTTTGTACCCCAATGTCAACGTGCAAGCCCAAATGATGAGAGTGCTAAAAAATGGCACGCCCGCCAACCGTAGGGCTGCTGCCGAAGTCCTTGGGCGCAACGGAGACAAGTGGAATGTTGCTACACTGCTTAAGTCGCTAGTTGGAACGACTGACCAGGTTTTGCACCACTCGATCACATACGCGATGATCGAAATTGGGGATGTCGAGGAGACACGACCTGGGCTGGGAAGTACCGACCCCAACGTGGTTCGTGGGGCGTTGGCGGCGCTCAATTCGATGCCGAACGGTTTGACCGCGACTGATGTGCTACACGCCGTCAATTCACCTGATGAACCGTTGCGCAACACCGCATGGTGGGTGTTATCGAAGCACCCTGAATGGTCGGACGCGGTCGGCAAGCACTTCGTTGCCGTGTTCAAGGCCAAGCCGCCGACCGTGGACGAACTGACCAAGTTAGCGAAGTTCGCCAAGACGGAGCCGATCCAAAAACTCTTCGCCGATTGGATGACCTCGAAGGACCGCACACCCGACGAACGCCGTGCCGTGATGCTCGCCGTTACCGCATCCGGGTTGAAGACCATGCCAACCGTTTGGTTGGATGCCGTCACCTCAACACTGACTGAGGGCGATGTGGCCCTCTGCCGAGATGCGTTGATGTTGTGTCGCAGTCTGCCGTTGCCGAAGACGCTTCCGGTGCCACTGGCCCATGCACTCACGAAAGCCGGCTCGAACGCCAAGTTGCCACAAGATGTGCGTTTTGCTGCGCTAGCTATCAATTCTCCGAATCGACTCGAACCAGCACTATTCACCGAACTTCTTGCAGCGGTTCACCGCGATCAATCCGCGACCGTTCGCACCCCGGCCGCTACGGTTTTGTCGCGGGCGGAATTGGATGCCAATCAACTGCTCGAACTTGCGAAGGCAATCGCAACAACCGGGCCGATGGAACTCGATAAACTTCTCGAACCGTTTACCCGGAACACGGATGCGCCAGCCGCGTTGGCACTGCTAGTATCCCTCAAAGATTCACCGCTACGCAGTAGCCTTCGCAGCGACATGTTGAAGCCCCGGCTGGCGAAGCATTCGGAAGTGGTCCGGACTAACGCCGAGTCACTTTATGCCACACTCAACGTGGATGCCGCAGCCCAAAAAACGAAGTTGGAAGAGTTAGTCACGACGCTGAAAGACGGCGACGTTCGACGCGGCCAAGTCGTGTTCAACAGCCCGAAGGCCGCCTGCATTACGTGCCACGCAATCGGATACCTCGGCGGGAAACTTGGCCCGGACCTGACGCGGATTGGTGGCATTCGCTCCGAACGGGACTTGCTGGAAGCAATCGTTTTCCCGAATGCCAGCTTCGTGCGGAGTTATGAACCCGTACAAGTGACCACGCACGACGGCCGCGTGTTCAACGGCATCCTCAAGAAGGACGCACCGGATGAAGTGATCCTAGCCGTCAGCGCGACGGAGGAAGTTCGCCTTGCCCGCGCCGACATCGACGAGATCAAGCCCGGCGCCGTGTCCGTGATGCCTAGTGGGTTGGATCAACAACTGACGAAGCAGGAGTTGGCGGACCTGGTGGCGTTTCTAAAGGCGTCGAAATAGTGGATAGTGGACAGTGGACAGTGGACAGTGGATAGTGGATAGTGCGTAGTGGATAGTAAGGAAATCTTGCTTCGGTCTTGCTATCCACTACGCACTATCCACTATCCACTACTCGTCCGACCGCGAACTTTATCTGTTAGCCACTGGATTACAAAGAAGAACACCGGCGTTAGGAACACGCCGAACAGGGTGACGCCGATCATCCCCGCGAACACCGCTGTGCCCAGCAGCCGACGCATTTCCGCGCCGGCACCTTGAGAGGTCAGGAGGGGTACGACGCCCAGGATGAACGCCACCGAAGTCATGACGATCGGGCGGAGTCGCAACTGACACGCCTCCAGTGTCGCCTCCCGCAAGGATGCACCGGCCTCGTGTCTGGCCCTGGCAAATTCCACGATCAGAATCGCGTTCTTGCACGCCAAGCCGATCAACACGACGAACCCGACTTGGGTGAAGATGTTCACATCCTGCCCGGCAATTAGCACCCCGGTGGCAGCACACAACAAGCACATCGGCACGACGAGAATGACCGCAAGCGGCAACGTCCAACTTTCGTACTGTGCGGCCAGGACCAAGAAAACCAGCACCACGGAGAGCAAGAGCGCCCACAACGCGGTGTTGCCGGATTGTTGCTGGAGTAGGGCGAGTTCGGTCCACTCCGCGCGCATGTCGTTGGGCAATTGTTGATCGGCGAGTTGTTCCAAGCTCGACATCGCTTGCCCGCTACTGACACCTTGAGCGGGGTTCGTCGTGATTGCGGCGGCGGGGTAGAGGTTGTAGCGCGTGACCATCACCGGGCCGGTGATTTCCTGCACCTTCACGAATCCGGAAAGCGTGACCATCTCGCCCTTGCGGGTTCGCACGGTCATGTGCCGTGGGTCGTTGACATCATCTCGGAACTTCGAGTCCGCTTGCACGTTGACCTGCCACGTGCGACCAAAGCGGTTGAAATCGTTCACGTACAGCGACCCGAATTCGACCTGCAAGTCGTTAATCACGTTCGTGACGGGAACACCAGTGGCTTCCGCGCGTTCGCGGTCGAACTTCAGTTCCAGCCACGGCGCGTCGGCCCGATACCCGGTGAACGACCCCTGCAAATCCGGGCGATTTGTCGCTTCCGCGACGATTGCTTCCGCCGTGGTTTGTAACAATTTCGGGGCCGGGTCGCCACGGTGTTCGACCATCAGTTTCATTCCGCCGGTGGCACCCAGGCCATCAATCGGTGGAGCGCCGAAGACGTTCACGATGGCGGTACTGATGTTGTCATCGCAGGCCGCTTGCAACTTCGCGGCAATCGCGTCCGCCGTTTTGTCGGCGGCCCGGCGGGTATCAAACGGATCGAGCATCACGTAGACCGTGCCGAAGTTGGGCGCGTTCGCCCCGAGCAAAATCGACGTTCCGGACACGGCAATGGTGTGCGCCACGCCCGGAATTTGCCGCGCGATTTCGTCCACCTTCCGGACGGCCACGTCGCTGCGTGTCAACGACGCCGAGTCCGGCAGTTGCAGATTGACGAGCAGATAGCCTTTGTCCTGGTTCGGAATGAATCCCACCGGCGATTGGCGGATGACTTCCACCGTGAGGTAAACAAAGCCGGCGTAGGCGAGCAGAACCACGGGCGTGACCCACAGTAGAAGTTTGATAACCGATAAGTACCCGGTCGTCAGCACCGCGAACGCTTGGTTGAACAAGGCGAACGCCCATCCCAATAGCCGATTCAACACGATCCGTAACAGCCAGCCGACACATAACCCAATGAACGCGGCGGCCACCGGGAGGATAGTGGATAGTGGAGAGTGGATAGTGGATAGTAGTGCCGAGGAAAGATTTTCTTCCTGTCCACTTCCTACTGCCCACTGTCCACTCTCCACTATCCACTTCTGTTGACTGGCGTAGTATTGAATGCCAACGTATGCCAACCATGCGATCGCAAGCGGGAAGACGACTCGCGGCAGTGGTTCCCGGACTCGCTCGCCTCGGGGCTTCAGCAGTAATGCACAAAGGGCTGGGCTAAGTGTCAACGAGTTGAACGTCGAGAGCAGCGTTGAAATGGCAATCGTCACGGCGAATTGGCGGAAGAACTGGCCGACGATGCCGGTGATAAACAAGCACGGAATGAACACCGCCGCCAGCACCAACCCGACGGCAATGACTGGCCCGGCGACCGCGTCCATCGCCGCGATCGTCGCGTCCTTCGCGGACTTCCCGAGTTCGATGTGATGCTCCACCGCTTCCACAACCACGATGGCATCATCCACCACGATCCCCACGGCCAGCACGAGACCGAACAGCGTGAGCGCGTTGAGGCTATAACCTGCCAATGCCATTGCGCCGAACGTCCCGACGATCGCAACGGGAACGGCAGCTAAGGGAATGATCGCCGAACGCCAGCTTTGCAGGAACACGAGCATCACGATGGCCACGAGAATGATCGCGTCCCGCAACGTCAGGAACACTTCCCGCACGGATTCTTCGATGAACGGCGTGGTGTCGTAGACGATGGAGTAATCGACGCCGGTCGGAAATTTCTTGCGTAGCTCGGTCATCGTCTCCTTAACCCGGCGTGCGGTGTCCAGCGCGTTGGTGCCGGGAAGTTGGTAGATGCTCAGGGCAATCGACGGTTGCCCGTCCAGCGTACACGTTTGGTCGTAGCCGACGGCCCCCAGTTCAATCCGCGTGGCCACGTCCCGTAGGTGAACGGCCCGCCCTTCGGCATCGGTTTTGAGGATGATGTCGCCGAACTGGGTGGGGTCTTCGAGGCGGCCCAGCGTGTTGATGGTGTACTGGAACGACTGGCCTTTCGGGGCGGGCGGTTGGCCGATCTGCCCGGCGGCGACTTGGGCGTTTTGTTGCTCGATGGCGTGAACCGCGTCGGCGGCGGAGAGGTTGCGGCCCGTGAGTTTGTCCGGATCGAGCCACACTCGCATACTGTAATCGCGCTGCCCCAAGAACTGAATGTCGCCAACACCTTCTAGACGAGCGAGTTCGTCACGGAGTTGAATCGTGGCGTAATTGCTCAGGTAAATGTCGTTACGCGACTGATCGGGTGACCGCAGGTTCACGATCATCAGTTGGCCTGTGGACTTCTTCTTCACGGAAACACCCCGGCGGCGAACGATGTCCGGCAACACCCGCTCCGCGAGGTTCACGCGATTCTGGACCAGCACTTGTGCGATGTTCAAATCGACACCGGGCTTGAACGTCACCGTGAGGGTGTACGAGCCGTCGTTGCCGGACGTGGACGACATGTACAACATGCCCTCGACACCGTTGACTTGCTGTTCAATCGGTGCGGCCACGGTGTTTTCGACATCCCGTGAGTTGGCACCGGGATAGGCCGCAGCGACTTCCACCGTCGGCGGCGTGATCTCGGGGTACAGGGCAATCGGCAGCCGTGACAGCCCCACCAAGCCACCGAGGGTGAGCAAGATCGAGAGGACAGCCGCCGCAATGGGTCGTTCGATGAAAAAGCGTGCGAACACGGGAGCCTCAAGTCGCGCGGGCCAGGGGATGAACAAAGTGGACAGTGGACAGTGGACAGTGGACAGTGGGTAGGAAGGAAATCTTTCTTCGGCTTTCCTACCCACTACAGGAAGGAAATCTTTCTTCGGCTTTCCTATCCACTCTCCACTGTCCACTAACCACTACTCGTACCCACGCCGCGTCGAAGAATGTAACGAATCGCCGGACGAACAAAGCCGAAAGCAAACAGCCAGCGTGACGCCGTCCCTAGCCAACGAACCCATTTCAATCGGGCCAGCCAACCGTGCGCCAGCCAGTCGATGAGGACGTAAAACACGGGCGTGAGGAAGATGCCGAACATCGTCACCCCCAACATTCCGGAGAAGACTGCAACACCCAACGCGGTCCGCATCTCGGCCCCGGCCCCTTGCGCTAACGCCAGTGGTAGGACGCCGAGCACGAACGCCACCGAGGTCATCAAGATGGGGCGCAACCGCAGGTGACACGCTTCCAAAATCGCCGTGTACCGATCGGCCCCGGCCTCCCGGCGGCGCTTGGCGTACTCAATGATGAGGATGGAGTTTTTGCAC
>JANLRE010000620.1:0-2283 GCA_031368205.1 Fimbriiglobus sp.
AGCGACAGGTCGTTGACGAACATGGCGAACACCAGTTCGCGGCCAGCTTTTGTGGTCATGACTCCGGCCAACGCTTTGCTCGTCAGGTAGGTGCGATCGTTCAAGGCGTCGTCCCAGTACAGGGTGCCGGTCTTGGCGAAGACTTTACCGTAGGCAGGGCTGTCCTTCGGAACGATCGTCGCCAACGTGCCGTCTTGACCGAGGATCGGTAGGCACTCTTTGTAGGCGCCCCAGTCGGGGCGCTTTTGCATCGCTTTGAGAAGCTGAACCGTGGTTTGCGGTGTGACGTGATCGGCGTTTGAACCGCCCGCACCACCGGCGAACGAGATGGCTTTCACGTCCACGCCGAGTTCCTTCAATATTTTACCTTGCTCCAGCACACCATCCCGCAGCGTTGACTTACCTTTTCTCACCGCGACCAAGCAGGGCAACGTGCTGGCGTACAAGTTGTGGCTCACCTTCAACGTCACTTTCAGGGTTTCTTTGAGCGGTGCGGAAGAGTAGGTCGCCACGTTGGTCAAATCCTTGTACCCCACCTTTTTCTCTGGCAATGGTGGCGTGCCCGGTGATTGGAAAAACAACGGAGCGGACACGGCGATGCCTTCACGCTTCAGGGCTTCGATGAAAAGTGTGCGGGCAAATTCCGCCGGGCGTTCCACCGCAATCAGCGAGACGATTGGCTTGCTGCCGAGTGGAATCGTACCCCGGAGGACGTAACTTCGGGGGTCTTCTCGGTTCAGTGAACTTCGCTTTGCTCCCCGCTTCCCCGGTGGTCACGACCATATCGCCGCGCAAATAAGCGGTCTCGGGGCGGACGGTGATTTTGGCTGATTCACCCACTTTGGTGCCGGGTTGAATGAGCAAGTCGATGACGTTGTCGTTCACGATCATCGGGCTGATCGCGGCCGGACCGCTGCCGGTTCCCCGTGCTGCCGCGAACAACCGATCGTCAATCACCACGTCCCCGGTGACCTGTTTAATGCCGCTGTCCTTGATCTGCTTTGCCAACTCTTTCAAGGCATAGAGCGGGTCGGTGTCCGTCAGTTCGGCGTCCGTGGCGGTGCCGTCGGCGTAGGAATGGTCGTTGTCCTTGAAGACCGTCTTGCCCTGCGGATTTCTGCGCCCGCCGAACGTCAAGTCGCCACGTGCCACGAGGATTAAATCGCCGGTCAGCTTGCCGTCCTTGTTGACCGTTCCGCGTTGATACACGGGGGTTTCAAAGCGGGAATCCGCGCCCAGGGCAATCATCGCTGCGGCGCAGGTGTAAAGTTTCGTGACGGAGGCCGGTGCGAATAACTTGTCCGCGTTGCGTGCGTAAACCACATCCCCCGATGTCGCGTCCACGAACAGAACGCCCCAGTTGGCGTGCAAATAATTGGGGCCGTCGATGATCGCTTCGATCTTCTTCGCCAGCGGTTCCTCCGCCTGTGTTTGTGAAGTCGAGTACGCGAATAGCAGGAGGGCAGTTACAATCCATCTCGTCATGGGGGATAGCCTGATTGAAGGTGGGTGGGCCGTGGTTCGCTTGGAATTGTAACCACTCGCCGCGCGGAACGCACGCGGGAACCCTTGACGCTGTGCGTGAATCGGCCTAGCGTTTTAACGGGACGGCCCGCAATTGATTTCGCACTCAGATTTCACAACGAAGTAAGTAGGTTCGGTATGCCCGCGACGTGTGTTGTTGGCCTCCAATGGGGGGATGAGGCGAAGGGGAAAATCGTCGATCTACTTGGGGACGATCACGATTTTGTCGTCCGGTACAACGGCGGTGCCAACGCGGGGCACACGATCGTGTGGGGTGACCGGACCTTCAAAGTGTCACTGTTGCCGACGGGCGTGTTGAAACCGCATGTCACGTCCGTGATCGGCAACGGGCTTGTGGTCTACCCGCCACGGTTCTTGGAAGAAGTCGATCAACTGCTGGATGCCGGGATCACGGTCGGTGCGAATTTGTTGCTCAGCGATCACGCCCACGTCATCTTCCCATACCACATGGAAGAAGAACGAGTCGTTGAAAACGCCAGTGATGGCGGCGCGATCGGCACGAATGGGCGGGGGATCGGGCCGTGTTACCAAGAAAAAGTCGGGCGCCGGTTCGCCATTCGTGTCGGCGAGTTGTTGAACGCAACCCACTTGCGGGAACGGTTGAAGTACATCGTCCCGTACAAAAACCGGCTCCTCGCTGCATTAGCTAATCCCAACGCCCCGACGCCCAAAACGTTCGATGCGAACCAGCTCTGTGACGACTACCTGAAGTCGGCGGAACGGATGCGACCGTTCGTG
>JANLRE010000643.1:0-4911 GCA_031368205.1 Fimbriiglobus sp.
AGTTGCCACCGGAGCAACCCGACGATCAAAAGACCGAAGCGAAAATCCCGAAGCTGAGCGACATCCAAGACCGCATCTTCAAAGTCACCATTCGCATGGACGGAGAAGTCGTGATCTTTCGCATCGACAACAAAGTGATCCTCGCCGATGACCTCGAACGCGAGATGACCGACCTCGTGCGCAACAAAGGCAAGGCCGAAGCACTGATCGACGTGGGCAAAGGCGTGCAATGGGGGCAAGTCATGAAAGTGATCGAAGCCACCCGCGGCGCTGAAGTGCGCCGCATCTACTGGCCGAAGGGGAAAAGCTGATCTGGGTGAAAAGCCCACGAATGATCATTCGTGGGCTTTGTTGCGGTTGCTATCGTCGTCGTGGGCGTTCGGTTTGCTCCGAGACAACGAGCCGGTGGCGGCCGCCGATGACTGATACTTGGTACACGGTTTGTTCAATGTCGTCCGGGCGGCGGTTGCGGTACTTCTTTTCCAGGTCGGCAAGTTCTTCCTCAATCCCCTTTGGGAACACTGCCCAAAACTCGGTCGGCGTGAAGTTCAAACCCAGTGCTTGGCCCACGCTAACGGCGGACTCACGCTTGGGGTCGCAGAACTGAATTTGTTGGGCGAATTGGATCAGTTCCGAATCCGTTGCGAGTGTTCCGGGTTTCGGGTTCGAGAGGTCGCGGAAAATGTACATCTGCTTTTTCTCGGGCGGCACCGCAACCAACACGATGGCACCCAACGCCTTCATTTGGTCCAGATAATCCCGCCCGCCGTCGGTCTTGAATCGCATCACCCACCGTAGCGACCGGGCACGGGTGCTACTCGACCCCACGCCGCCCGGACCGGCTCCGGGTGGGCCTTCCCCTATGCCCGGACCGGGCTTATTCCCCGGTCCCATGCCGAGAATTTTGTGGCGCAGGTCTTTGTCCAACTTGTCGTAAGATTTCGCGTTCTCAGGCGAGATCGCAATGTCAATCGCGGTCGGGTCGGCGGCTTCGATTTCTTTGCGCAAATCATCGGTCACTGCCGGCAAATCTTGGGGCTTGGCAACAGCGAGATCCTGCTTTTGATCGTTGGGTACAGTCGTCGTCGCGATTTCCGGTGAGCCACTTCCACCCCCTTGCGAACCATCCCCGGCATCATCTTGGCCGCCATCCACGAGGCTCATCGGCACCGGCTTTTTGTCCGGACCGGAACCCAGCATCAACACCATGAACAGCACGAGCAACCCGAACATCGTGGTCATCAGCAATGTCGAGATCATGAACGAAAGCGGCATTTCGAGATGATCCGAATACTTCTTCCAGAACGTCGGGTCGGGTGGGACCAACTCCAGGAGAGTTGGCTCTTCATCCAAAATCAGAAGTTCGTCATCAGTGAGTTTCATCGAATCACGCATTGGTATCCCCTCCGAGGAATGGACTCGGTCTATTCAACGTAACCGATGATGGGCTGTTTGCAAAATACAGAAATGAACAAAGCCCACGGATTATGATCCGTGGGCTTTCGGCGGGCTTTCGGTTGGTTAACAATGTTGCGGTTACTTCTTCACTTCGTACTCGGCGTCGATCACGTCATCGCCGCCCTTCTTTTCCTCGGCGCTGCTTGGCGTTGTGCCGCCGGGGGTCTGCGGACCGGGTTGGCTGTACAGGTGCTGCGCCATCGCTTGGCTGGCGGTGTCCATTTCGCCGACGGCGGTTTTGATGGCCGCGAGGTCGCCGCCGTCTTTCACGGACTTGACCTTGTCCATCGCGCGGACCAGCCCGGCCTTGTCCGCTTCGCTGACCTTCTCGCCGTTCTCCTTGAGGAGTTTTTCGAGGCTGAAAATCTTGTTCTCCGCTTCGACCTTGGCGTCGGCGAGGTCGCGTTTCTTCTTGTCGTCGTCGGCGTGGATTTCCGCGTCGCGCTTCATCTTGTCGATTTCTTCCTTGCTCATCGCGCTCGGCTGTTCGATCCGCCGGGTCACTTCCTTACCCGTGCCGAGGTCTTTCGCCGAGACGTTGATGATACCGTTCGCATCAATGTCGAACGACACTTCAATTTGCGGCACGCCACGTGCGGCAGGTGGCAAACCGTCCAAGTGGAACTGGCCGATCTTCTTGTTGTCCTGGGCCATTGGCCGTTCGCCTTGGAAGACTTGCACTTCCACGGACGGTTGACTGTCGCTGGCAGTCGTGAAGACTTGGCTCGTCTTCTTCGGAATGGTCGTGTTTTTGGCGATCAACACGGTCATTACACCACCGAGGGTTTCAATACCCAGTGACAACGGGGTGACATCGAGTAACAACAGTTCGGACTTGGAACCCAACAGCAGTTGAGCGCCTTGGATCGCGGCACCGATGGCGACCACTTCGTCCGGGTTCACCCCCCGATGCCCTTCCTTGCCGAAGATTTCTTTCACGAGTTGTTGCACTCGTGGCATCCGCGTCATCCCGCCGACCATCACGACTTCGTCGATTTGCGAGGTCTTCAACCCGGCATCGGTCAACGCCGTCAGGACGGGCTTCTTGCACTTTTCGATCAAGTGATCGACCATCCGCTCGAACTGGGTTCGGCTAATGGACAGCATCAAGTGCTTCGGCACGCCGTCGATTGCGGTGATGAACGGCAGGTTCACGTCGGTGTTCGCTTGCTGCGAAAGATCCTTTTTGGCGCGTTCGGCGGCTTCTTTTAACCGTTGCATCGCCATCGGGTCTTTCCGCAGATCGACGTTGTTATCCTTGCGGAACTCTTCGGCGATGAAGTCGATGACCACTTGGTCGAAGTCGTCACCACCGAGGTGTGTGTCGCCGTTCGTGGATTTCACTTGGAACACGCCATCTTCGCCGACTTCGAGGACCGAAATGTCGAACGTGCCACCGCCGAGGTCGAACACGGCAATCTTTTGGTCTTTCTTCTTGTCCATCGCGTAAGCAAGCGCCGCAGCCGTCGGCTCGTTGATGATCCGCATTCGCTGCTTGGTTTTCTTTTGCGTCTTGGGGTCTTCGATTTCCCACTCGATGTCGAAGCCGGCCACGGCTGCCGCGTCGATGGTTGCTTGGCGTTGGGCGTCGTTGAAGTACGCCGGAACGGTAATGACCGCTTTGCGGACGGTGTGCCCGAGGTAGGCTTCGGCGGCTTCCTTCAACTTGCGAAGCACCATCGCCGAGATTTCGGGCGGTGTGTACGACTTGCCGTCGATGTCTACTTTCACGAGATCGGTCGCGCCGCCCACGATCTTGTACGGGACGAGCTTTTCTTCGGACTCGACTTCGTTGTGTCGTCGGCCCATGAACCGCTTGATCGAGTAAATCGTCTTGGTCGGGTTGGTGATCGCCTGACGTTTGGCCGGGTCGCCGACAAGCCGGTTGCCGTCCTTCGCAAACGCGACCACGCTGGGCGTAATGCGGTTGCCTTCTTGGTTGGCAATCACCTTCACTTCGCTACCTTCCATCACGGCCACAACGGAGTTGGTCGTGCCCAGGTCGATACCGATGATCTTTTCTTCAGCCATGTGTCAGTCTCCAGATATTGGTGATTTGTGTGAAATCGCTCAGGTCATTTTAGGTAATTGTCAACGAGTCGGGTGTACTTTTGGGGTCTGGTTTGCTTACTGAATACCCGTTGTGGGAACCCGATGAGTTCCAAACAGTTCGTATCAACTTCCATGCAACCTGTGTGCCACGAGGTGTTTTCAGTGTGAAATTGTCTCAAAGTGGCTAATCCACAATGGGTTTGAGACAGTTTCTTGCAGGCGATTCGGGGCCGAATTGGCTGGTCTGCCATTCCGGCATTCTCACTCCCAGTCAAGTCATTCGATCGCCAATGGCCGCTGACCTGCATAATCTGTAGATTCTTGCCAGTTTATCACGATCTTGGTGGAACACTTCGTTGACGCTACTCCATGCTAGCCATACCATTTCTGTGAAAATGCCTCTCGCTCACCCCGCATTCGTGACGGTTCCATGACCCGCAAGAACGACACCGGTTCCGTTAACTCCGCAAATCTCAAAGCCTTGCGAGTTCAGATCGACAAGCTTGATCTGGAGATTCTGGAGAAGCTCAGCAAGCGGGCGTCGGTCGCGGCCCAGATCGGCAAGGTGAAGTCCGAAACGGGCGGCGAAATCTTCAGTGCGTCCCGTGAAGAAGAAGTGCTGCACAACATTTTGACCAGCAGCAAAGGCCCACTCGGGGAAGTGACGCTCAAGGCCATTTTCCGCGAGTTAATCAGCGGTTGCCGGGCGTTGCAACGGGTCCAACGGGTGGCCTTCCTCGGGCCGGAATACAGTTACAGTCACTTGGCGTCACTCGAACGGTTCGGGGAAGCGGTTGAATTCGTCCGGGTCGGTTCGATCCCGGCGGTGTTTGAGGAAGTGAGCCGCAAGCATGTCGATTACGGCCTAGTGCCGCTCGAAAACTCGACGGATGGCCGGATTGCGGACACGCTCGATTGCTTCGTGCGAATGCCGAACATCAAGATCTGCTCCGAGGTACGGCTACGGGTTCACCACAACTTGCTGTCCAACGCCGAGCAAATGGACGTTCGCCGCGTGTACAGCAAAGCCCAAGCCCTTTCGCAATGTCGCCACTGGCTGGGCAAGAACCTCCCGCACGCGACGCTCCACGAAGTCTCCAGCACCGCCGATGCTGCCCAACTGGTCAAATCCGACCCCAACGCTGCTGCCGTCGCCAGCCGCCAAGCCGCCGTTCGCTACGGCCTGCGTGTTCTATTCCCGAACATCGAAGACCACGCCCAAAACGAGACCCGGTTCGCGGTGATCGCCCAGCACGACTCCAGTAGAACCGGCAACGATAAGACCGCGATGATGCTGCAAGTTTCACACACACCCGGCGCCTTGGTGGACGCCCTGTCCATTTTCAAAGCCAACAAAATCAACCTCACGTGGGTCGAGTCCTTCCCGTACATGGAAGCCAA
>JANLRE010000644.1:0-1007 GCA_031368205.1 Fimbriiglobus sp.
CTTGAACTCCGATCCGTAGTTTTCCAGAATTTACTACCGTCCGCTTCCTTGAAACTGGAACTGGTTCCCATGCACTACGCGAATCAAACGGTCATCATCACCGGCGCATCCAGCGGAATCGGGCGTGCGTTAGCAATTGCACTGGCCAAACAGGGGGCACGTGTCGGTGTCATCGCACGACGTGCGGAACGACTTGCCGAACTCGTTGACGAAGTTCGAGCGACGGGCGGAACAATTGAAGACACGCCGATAAACGTGGCAAATCGAGAAGAATTGCGCGAAGCGGTCCAGGTTCTCACGCGGCAACACGGTCCGGTCGATTTGCTGATCGCCAACGCCGGAATCAGCGAAGCGACTGGTGGTGATCCGCAGAACGTTTTCGGTGTCGAACGGATGATGCAAGTCAACTTTCTCGGCGTGGTCTACGCCTTTGAAGCAGTGCTACCGGCGATGCTCGAACGCAAAAGTGGGCACCTCGTTGCGGTGTCCAGCATGGCCGCTTACAAAGGGTTGCCCGGTGCGGCTGGGTACTGTGCGTCCAAAGCGGCGGTCAGTGTGTATTGCGAATCGCTACGAATTGAATTGTGGCCACGCGGCGTTGCGGTGACGTGCATCTACCCCGGTTTCATCGACACACCGATGACACAGAAGAACGACCACCCGATGCCGTTTCTCATGTCCGCCGACGCGGGTGCGGCACGGATTTTGAAGGCGCTCCCGCAAAGACCGGGCGTGTTGAACTTCCCCAAACGCATGAAGTTGCTGATGTGGCTAGCGAAGTGGGCGCCGGACCGGGTGATCCGGAATTGGGTGCCGATTAAAGTAGCCGGTGAAAGCCCATGAACGATCGTTCATGGGCTTTTTGTCACTTCTCACTTCACGGTGCTGCTGGTTAATTTCCCCAAGTTCTCGAACAGCCGCGCCAGGGAGTTCATCAGCTTCTTGAAGTCGCCCTCATGCAGACTTTCATTCGGGGCGTGGGCATTGCTGGCGGGGTCTTCGATGCC
>JANLRE010000645.1:0-1936 GCA_031368205.1 Fimbriiglobus sp.
ACGGTCTTCCACGGGCGCACGGTCCATTTCAAGAACACCCCCGCAATGTTGAACGGGTCGTTGCGAATCATCTCTTCGGCCACCTCTTTCGACTCCGCTTCGTACACAATCAGGGCGCCAAAGTCATCCAAGAACGGCCCGGCACACACCAGTTTCCCCGCCTCCAGCAACCCCGTCAGGTAAACCCGATGGTGCGGTCGAACCTCCGCCACCTTCGACGGATCCGCGATGTATTCGATGACGGCAGCCCATTTCATAGCGACATTCCTACGGTGAAAGTGTTTAGTGCTAGGGTGCAATAATTGCCCCAAAACAAGTCTTGCCCAGTTACTGAGGGAGCCAGTTTAGTGCGTGGTAACCGCTGGAATGATTGACGAACCGCTGGCCGCAGGAGAACCCACGCTTGCCAGGCAGCGAACACCGAAAGCCCGAAAGCGATGGCGAGTGTTTCTTCGGGCGACTCGTGGAACCCCAACTCTTGGCTGTTGGCCAGCCCAGCCAGGATTGCCACTGCCCCTGTTGTGACCAAGGCAGACACGCCCAAGTTGAAGCAGGAGTGTGCCAGCAGGACGAACCGGACTACCCGCCATCGACGCCACAACCCAAAAGCTGCGAGAAGCGGAACACACGCAATGAGAGCTATGGCCGCCGCGACCACCAAAGCCTCGCTGTCCCCAGAACCATTCCGTCGAGGACCACCATCTGCAAGTGAGCGCAGACCCAGAAATCCGATGACGGCGGATAACGCCAACATCGCAACACCGAAAGTCAGATAAACCCCAATCAGTAGCCGCATGTTCGCTCCAACTGTCAAAGGCTTGGCCGTCGAAGCGGATTGCTGAGACTGAACGTTGTAAAACCGGCGGGGGCCTGCCCGGTCGGTTGCAGCGAAAATTACGACCCCTTGCCGCTCTTCAAATCTTAGTAAGTCATTTTCCAGAAACGAGTTGAATTGACCGTTTCACAAGATTGATTTTTGCGACATAACTTCCACTCGACACCAGTTTCGGTTCGCGGTATATCTTGGCGACCTGTGCCCGATTCCCAAGCTACTTGTACCCCCACAATTTCACTGATGCACATCCAAATACGCTGCAAATGGATGTTTCGGCACGCAATACCGTTACTTGGTATCGGGACGTTGATGCTCGCACTCGGGTGCGCAACTCCGTCGCCAAAGCCGGTCGTTACGTCTCAACTGATGGATGGGAAGTCCACCGCTGCCAAACCGCTTAGCCACCCTTCCGTGGAACGGGACGCGGCGAAGATTCTGGCTTCGGCGTTCACCTCCCCTGCCATCACACCGAAGCCCGGTGTTGACGTTCAGCAAGCGGGCGATGCCGCTGGGGCGCTTCCGTCCACCCAACGGCCATTGAACGTGCTGGCGCTGTCCGGTGGCGGGCAGTACAGCGCGTTTGCGGCGGGTGTTGTGGCCGGGTGGACTGCGTCCGGGAAGCGGCCCGATTTTGACGTGGTCACGGGGATTAGTAGCGGCGCGTTGCTCGCCAGTATCGTCTTCTTGGGGCCGAAATGGGATCCGTTGATGGCGAAGGTTTTCACCACGTTGAAGACCTCCGACCTGTTCAAGTATCGCCCTGTTTTGTACTTGATCCGGTATCAATCGTTAGCCTCCGCCGAGCCGATGCGACAGCTCATTGCGAACGAAGTGAACGACGAGTTCATTGCGGACATGTGCGCCGCGCACCGCGCGGGTCGGCGGTTATACGTCGGCACCATGAACCAAACTACGCGGCGATTGGTCGTGTGGGATCTGGGGGCGATCGCCTGTAGTGGCCACCCGGAGGCGGGCAATCTCGTCAGGAAAATCCTACTGGCCGCGGCCTCGATTCCGGGGTTGCTTCCTGCCGTCGATTTTGATTTTGAAATCGACGGGGTGCGTTACCAGGAGACGCATGTTGATGGCGGTGCGGTCGCG
>JANLRE010000647.1:0-6558 GCA_031368205.1 Fimbriiglobus sp.
GAGAGCCGAGACGACGTTCGGAGAGGCGATGACAAACTGGATGTAGTCTTCAGGGTCCACTTTGGGCGCGTTCATGCCCAAAATGTAACCTCCAAATTGGCCGCGCGCAAACTACCCAGTATCCCAACTGCGTAATACCTATGAATAAGTTGGGGACGTGAACCCAGGGTGTCGCCGAAACGGCTCGCCCTGGGCTGAGAGCTTCCAGGCTTTCAGCCTGAAAACCCGGTTGCCTGTGTCGAACTTCCTCCAACAAATGGAATACTCACCCTTGTTTACGCTTGTGCCGCCGCTGGCAACTTGATGGTCGTCTTCTTGCGGGCAGCCATCGGGTGGTACGAAAGTGGTTCGTGGTCGTCCAGCCCGATGATGGTGAGCCGTTTGCCTTGCACGAGGAATTCCAGTTCAAGTTCGTGCAACTTCTCCATCACGCTGTGATCGACCAACCGTGTGTGCGATAAGTCCAGGATGACTTCATCTCGTCCATCGGCTTGTTTAATAATGGTGGAACGGACACCCAACCAGTTACTGAACACGGCCGCCTTCTTGACGTGCAACACGACCGAGTTCTCCCCGTGTGGAACCACGTCAATTTCTGACTTGAGCATTCCCAGCACGGGAGCGCCGTGCCACAAGTGGAAGCCGATTTCCATGACGATCCCGACCGCAATCCCGATGAGGAGATCGGTCGCCAGCGTTGCCATGATCGTGCCGATGAACACGAGGAACTGTTCACTGCCTAACTTGTACGTGCGGGCAAATTCTGCCGGGGATGCCAAGCGAAAACCTGTGTACACAAGCATGGCCCCCAGCGCCGCGAGCGGGATTTTGTGAATGAGGTTCGGGAACAACAGCACGAACGCGAGAAGGAACACGCCGTGGAAGAGGTTGGCGTAACGGGTTCGCGCACCGCTGTCGATGTTCGCCTTGCTGCGGACAATCTCCGAGATCATCGGCAACGCGCCGACGGCGGCGGCCAGCGTATTCGCAAAACCGACGGCCAGCAAATCGCGGTCGAAGTTGGTCTTGCGGCGCCACGGGTCCAAGAGTTCGATGGCTTTCGCACTGAGCAACGATTCCAAGCTGCCGATTAGCGTGAACAACAACAGGTATTGCAGCCCCGTTGCCGTCGCCACGCCGCGGAAGTCGGGGAACGCGAACGCCTCGGCGGGGTGACTCAGCACGTCCGGGATCGTGACCAAGAACTTCGGCCCGATGGTATACTCACCGTCGGCCAAATCACCGTTGAAGTAGTGCGTTGGGAACAGGTAAGCGTGTTCCGTGTCCAATTGAATCGCCATTCCAATGGCAACAGCCACCATCAGCACGATGAGCTGACTCGGAAGTTTCTTGACCCACGGCAGCTTCTTCGCCAACAGTGGGAGGCCGAACAGGATTGCCAAGCCGACGAACCCGATTGCCGCGATTTCCGGGTTCAATTGCAGCATCTTAGACGGTAGGTCCGTGAGCAGATCGAGCGGCCCGGCGCCCTTGGTCGGTGCCACGCCAATCACTTCGTAACTTTGTTTGGCAATAATGATGATGCCGATGCTGGCGAGCAAACCGTGAACGGGCGTTAGCGGGAAAAAGTCGGCTAACCGTCCCGCCCGAACTAACCCGAACACCATTTGAATGACCCCGGCGGTCACCCCGATGCCCAACGCCAACTTGTACCCCAGGAACGCCTTGTCCGCGTCCGAGAGACCGGCCCCGAACTCGTTGCCGAGTTCGGTGACGGCACCGTAAACAATCACAATCAGCCCGGCAGCCGGGCCTTTGATCGTGAGTTCTGCGTTGCTAAGAAGCGTGCAAATCACGCCACCGATCACAGCAGTCCAAATCCCCGCGATGGGCGGAAACCCGCTGGCACGAGCGATGGCCAAGCACAACGGCATTGCGATCAAGAACACAAAAAACCCGGCAATCGCGTCAAACCGCACGTTGCCAAAGCGGGTTGTCGCCAGTGGCGGCGGAAGGGGCGTTGAAGCAGTTGCCATAAGTGTCACCTGTGGGTTAAGTCAGGTGACCCCTTACGCAACTCATGTGCCAGCGGTAGAAACGATGTGAAAATGTGGAGATTCAACGACGGGGTGCGAATGCAGTGGTCGGTCAGCTATCAGGCTGGTTGTCATCGGTCCACACTTCCCGATCAATGGTGATGCCCAGGGAACGAATTTTCAGCCGTAAGCTTCCACGGGTGATCCCGAGGATGCGGGCCGCTTGGAGTTGATTCCCCTTAGTGTGCCGTAAGACCCGCACCAAAACTTCGCGTTCCATTCGCACGAGGCTCTCGGCGTAAAGCGTTTCGGACCCGGTTGCGATTCGTTCACTGACGAAGTGATCCCAATCGAACCGCGTCGATTCGGGTCGTGGCGTGACTGTCGATTGGGGTTGCGTCACTTGGGTGGGCAGGAAATCCGCCAGCATCACGTTGCCGCCCATTTGCAGCATCGTTTGTTTCAAAATACTCTGCAACTCCCGCACGTTACCCGGCCAGGGGTAGGCAGTTAGCGCGGCCAACGTCTCGGGCGGAATCTCTGTGATCGGTTTGTCCATCGTCCGCTCGAACCGCCGCAAATAATACTCGACTAACTTCGGGATGTCGTCACCACGTTCCCGGACCGGCGGTAATTTAATCGTGAATCCATTGAGCCGAAAATAGAGGTCTTTGCGGAAGCGGTTTTCGTTCGCCATTGCCTCAAGGTCAGCATTTGTTGCTGCGATAACGCGCACATCAACCCGAACCGTTTCATTCCCACCCACCCGCTCGAACTGCTGTTCTTGCAGCACACGAAGCAATTTGACTTGAGCCTGGGCCGGTAAGTCCGCGACTTCGTCAAGCAACAGCGTGCCACCACTGGCTTGCTCGAACTTGCCGATCCGCTTGCGGTCCGCGCCAGTGAACGCCCCTTTTTCGTGGCCGAACAGTTCACTCTCGATCAGCGATTCGGGGATCGCCCCGCAGTTGATCGCCAGGAACGGCTTGTCGGCGCGGCCGCTGTGTTGGTAAATCGCCCTAGCCACCAACTCTTTCCCTGTGCCGCTTTCCCCTTGGATCAGCACGGTCACGTCCTGGGCGGTCACACGGCCGATGGCCTTGTAAACCTCTTGCATCGCGGGACAATGGCCGACTAATTGATCCCCGCCCGCAACCGTGGACTCGTCCGTGGCGAAGGTCGCGGGCACCCGCATAAATTGGCTCGACCGCACGGCCCGGTCAATAAGTTCCCGCAACAGGGGCAATTCGAGCGGCTTGTGAAGGTAGTCAAACGCCCCATGTTTCATGGCTTCGATCGCCAATTCGGTCGTGCCGTGACCCGTGACGAGAATGACCGGAACCCGCGCATCAATCGCCCGCAGCGCGTGGTACGTTTCGAGACCAGTGGCATCTGGCAAGTGAATGTCGAGAACGATCACGTCCGGGCGGGATTGCACGCAGGCTGCGACGGCTTCTACTTTCGTAGTGGCCGAACGAAGCGTGTGCGTGCCCCGAAATGCTTTTTGAAAAGCGTGTTGGATCGCGGGTTCGTCGTCAACGATGAGCAATTCCGCCACTGGTCACCTCCGTGGGAAGCTTGACAAAGAACGTCGCCCCCCCTTCGAGTCTGTTGACGACCGAAATCGAGCCGCCATGATCCTCAACGATTCGCTTCGAGATAGCGAGGCCCAAACCCAGGCCCGTGTCTTTGCTGCTCGCAAACGGTTCAAACAAGCGGGGGAAAATCAGCTTGGAGATTCCCGGCCCCGTGTCTTCTATGACCAGAACAACCTGTTTCGTGGGGCGAACTGCGGTCCGCACGGTCAACCGCCCGCCCTGCGGCATGGCGTCCAGGGCATTCCAACACAGATTCAGGATCACGCGGCGGATCCGTTCGCCATCGACTGTCATCGGGATGACACTCTGCGGCAGGTCCAGGTGAACTTCGATCTGTTGCTTTTCCAACCGACCGCGCAAAAGCGTCATGACGGTGCGGATCAGTTCGATGAGATCGGTCGAACTCCGAACCAGTTTGGGGGGGCGGGCAAAGTCGAGAAACGACTGCAACGATTGCTCCGCTCGGCGGATTTCCGATTCGATGACCCGCAGGTCATCCGGGGTCAGATCCGACGTTCCTTCTTGTGCCGATTGGACCAGCATCTTGATCGCCGTCAGCGGGTTGCGAATCTCGTGCGCCACCCCTGCTGCCAGTTGTCCCACCGCCGCGAGTTGCTCGGACCGTAAGAGTTCGTACTCCCGCTGCTGGAGTTCTTGCACCATCTGTTCAATCTGCACGGTGAGGTCGGCGACTTCACTGTGCAGTTGTTGAAAATCCCCTTGTTCCGTGAAGACGATTTCTGCCGACTTGCGGTCCAGCTTCCCCGCCGCGTCGTGCAGTTGAACCCGCAACCGTCGGATCGACCGACTTAACCCACGTGCGACTCCGTAACCCAGCACTAGTCCCGCCACGGCCCCCAGCCCGCCGATTCCCGCCATGCCCCAGGCGAGCCGTCGTAAGACGCCCTCATGGTTCAGCGCGGAGGTGTCAATTCGTCCGGTGTTGTAGTGTTCAAATTCTTGGCACGGTTTCAACACTTGAACTTCCAAAAACTTCGTCGCATCCCGCCGCGCGGCTTCATGCCCCGGTTGCCCCACTGGCGGCAACCGGGCCCACTGGCGAAGGTATTCCCGAAACGCCGTTTCGAGTTGAGTGGCGATTCGCTGTTCTTCGGGCTGGTCCGACAACTCCCGGATCATCACGAGGTGGCGTGAGGACCGATCGTGCAACACGACAATGTTTTCGACTTGATTGTTTTCCAACTCGATCAGGTCTAACAGACATTCTTCCAACTCGACCGCCGCCCGTTGACTCTCCACGTTTTCCCGCAAAACCCGCGTGACGGATTCTTGCTGGGTGAACAGGGATACGGCAGTCGCGGCACAAAGTATGATAAGACACAAGGTGACGAACACGACAGGCCCGAGGTAGCGGAGACGGAACCCGGTCATGATTTCCCTCCCCAGATTTGGCAGAACACCTGTTGTTGTTGTAGCAGGATGGTTGGCTTGACAACGGTCACGTTGGTTCGGGAAGGGTCAACCATTCCCGGATCGGTCGATTCGCCAGGTGAATTTTGTAGTCGAAGTCTGTGACCTCGTGATTCCCGGCTTGGCATGATGTGTGCAACACCCTTACCACCTGGCCATTGCGTCAGCGCCTGCGACTGGGTATTAAAATGAGGGCGACTTTGGAACTCAGCGATCACGCGAACGAATCGCACAACTCGCCCGACGCCTTGTCGCCGCTTGAGCGTCTCCGGCACGCGATCGACCACGCCGCCCACTTGCTCCCGGCGCAAGGGCCGATTCAAGTTTTCATCCACCACAACACGCTGCACGCCTTCGAGCATTTGTCGTTCGATGACGCGGTCCAGCGCGGGGCCGCCGTTTTCGGAACCCAGCCGTACTTGTCCGAAGAGAAGTTCCGCGCCGCATTGGGTCGCGGACGCATCCGAATTGAAAACCTGCGCGAAATCGTTGAGCAAGAACTCAATTCGCATTCGCAAGAATTGGTCGCCGGGTTAGTGACCCGTTTCCAACTCCGCATGACGATGCTTGAACACGCCCTTTGGACCGGGACGGCAGCCGAGTTGAGTTGGTGGATGGCCGAGTCGGCGGCGTTGAAACAATTTAACCCGGATGCCTCCGCAGTCACCCGCAACCGTTTGGTGGCCGAGACGCGCCGTTGGGTAATGCGGGACGGTCGCAATGGTTCGTCCGGAAACTGGTTGTCGAAGCTCAAAACCGTTCGCATCAGCGACATTGAACAATGGTCCGATTCCACGTGGCAAGCCGCCACTTTGGAAGGGCTGTGGTCCGTCTGCTGTGCCGGAGCCGCACTCGCCCCGAACCGCGCCGCGACGGCGGCAAAGCTGGTGCGACATCGAGATGTCTTGCACGCCGTGACCGGCCACGACTGCGACCTCGGCGTCAACGAGGTGCTCATCCGGTTTTCAGCCGCCTTCGTCGATCAGGGTGTTTCGCATTGGTCGTTGCCGGACCGTCAGGACGGCTTCTTCGCTGCATTCCTTCGCTTGTACCAGTTGCCATACGGCCCGCCGAACCCGTGGCTCCGCCCGCTACGTGCGGAAGCCGAGCGGTTGTTAAACGCCACAGCTAGCCCGCTGCAATACATTCTGGATTCGCTGGAAGTCCTCGGCGTCGTCGAACCCGAATGGGACGAGTACCTTTCGGACACGTTGCTCGCGCTGCGGGGGTGGGGCGGGATCATTCGCCAAATGGAAGAGCGGGCCGACCGGGGGGTGGCTCATGCGATCCCGACCAACACGCTGCTGGAATTTTTGGCCGTGCGGTTGTTACTCGATCGACTGGCCGTCACGCACTTGGCGAGCGAAGAAGGTCACACGGGATCACTTGCAAAGCTACGGGACGAATTCCGATTACGGGTTCCGACGTTGCCACAACCGACCACGGAGGAGCGGGCGATTGCCGTGTTCCAACTCGCCCAACTGCTCGGGTGGACGCCGCACGAACTGGAGGCATTGTCACCCGACCTGTGG
>JANLRE010000657.1:0-9672 GCA_031368205.1 Fimbriiglobus sp.
GGCAGCGGCTGCCCCGATCGAAACAAGTTGTCGCAAAGGTTGTTGGCACGGTTTGCCACGAACAGTCGCAGTCAGCGTTCTGGCGGCAAAATATTTCCATGAGCACACGCACCGAGATTTCACATGTTTCTTCGGTAAATCTTCCCGATTCGTTCGTTCGGGTTGGTTGATTCTCGATAAGCGGATCGAGGTATTGCAGAGCATGGCGCACGCTTTGCATTATCCGTTCTTCAATTACCGGATACCCACATTCTCTCCACGCTTGACTGATGCAAGCCATTCCGGGCTGCCCGGTTGGAACACCTACGCACCAGCCGAGATTTGAAAGGGTTGCCAGTTGTTATGGAACCATGCGACAAACTTCACAACCGAACCGGCAAAGTCTATTTAGTCGGGGCCGGGCCGGGTGCTACTGATCTGATTACTGTTCGTGGCTTGCGAATTTTGCAAACGGCAACTGTTGTCCTTTATGATGCGTTGATTGCCCCGGAACTATTGGATGAGGCGTCCCCGACTGCGGTACTCGTGGCAGTTGGCAAACGCGGTTACTGCGTCGGTTCGACCAAGCAAGAACACATCAACGAACTACTTGTTCAGTACGCCCGAGCCTGGCACACGGTCTGTCGGCTCAAGGGTGGCGATCCGTTCATCTTTGGCCGTGGCGGTGAAGAAGCCGAAGTCCTGGCGGGTGCGGGAATCCCGTATGAAATTGTACCCGGTGTCACGTCCGCATTGGGGGCGTGTGCCTCCGCAAAAATCCCACTCACTCACCGTGAAGCGGGTCAGTCCGTCGCTTTCGTGACCGGGCACTTTGACCCGGATTCGCCCGATTGCACACTGGATTGGGACGCACTATCAAGGCTTACCACAGTCGTGTTCTACATGGCCGTTCGGCACGTGGACAAAATCATCGCTCGGCTGACTGACAACGGGCTGTCATCAACAACGCCGGCGGCGATTATTGAAGCCGCAACGACGCCGCGTGAACGCATCTTGGACGGCACGCTCGCGGACATCGTCTGCCGCATGACGGGTGCCGGTATCGTTGGCCCGGCGTTGTTCATTGTCGGCGAGCCGGTGCGGTACCGCGAACAGCTTCTTGGACTAGCGTCCGCCCAAATACCCGCAGTCGATTCAGCCTCCTCTCCCTGTGTAGGTGACTCCCGATGATCCAATTGAACACGATTCCGGACACCCCGATCACGCGCCAAAAACTGGTCATTATTGGCAACGGCATGGCGGGGGCACGACTGGCCGAAGACATCATTGCCGCCGACCCGTACCACGGGTTTGACATCGTAATGTTCGGGGATGAACCCTACGGCAACTACAACCGCATCCTGTTATCGAACGTGCTGAACGGGTCGCAGGACGCCAAGGAAATCTTCCTCAATCCGCTCGACTGGTACACCGAAAACAACGTCACGTTGCACGCCGGCAAGCGGGTGACCAAGATCGACCGCGACAACAAAATCGTCTCGGCCGACGGTGTGGATGAAAGCTACGACATCCTCGTCTTTGCGACCGGGTCGCGGCCGTTTGTGCCGCCGATTCAGGGCACGACGTTGCACGGCGTGTTTCTGTTCCGGACGATCGACGATTGCCGCAACATCGCCTCCTACGCCAAGGGGAAAACGAAAGCCGTGGTGATCGGTGGCGGCCTGCTGGGACTCGAAGCCGCGAAGGGGTTGATGACGCACAACGTCGAGGTCACTGTCATCGAGATGGGGCCGTGGTTGATGGGCGTGCAACTGGACGAAGCGGGCGGCAAAGTTCTTCAGCAGACGATCGAAAAGCTCGGCATCAAGGTGAAGACCAGCGCCAGCACGAAAGAGTTCGTCGGGGACCGCGACGTTAAAGCGGTGCGGTTTGCGGACGGGACGGAGATTGAAACGGACATGGTCGTCGTCTCGGCGGGGATTCGCCCGAACAAGGAACTCGCCCAAGAATTCGGCATCGCCTGCGACCGGGCCATTCTCGTCGATGACCTGTTGCAAACCAACGACCCCAGTATCTTCAGCGTCGGAGAATGTGCCCAACACCAGGGCATGGTATACGGCCTCGTCGCCCCGATCTGGGAGCAAACCAAGACACTCGCGGAGCGGCTGACGGGCAAGAATCCGGACGCCACGTATCTAGGATCGAAGCTCGCAACCAAGCTGAAAGTGATGGGTGTCGAACTCGCCAGCATGGGCCGCATCAGCGATTTGAAGCCGACTGACGAAGTCGTCCAATTTAGCGAACCGTCGCGGCAAGTGTATTGGAAGGCGATCATCCGCGACGGCAAAGTGTCGGCGAGTTGTTTGCTCGGCGATCTCGGACCGGCCGATGAACTCGTGCGATTATTCATGACCGAAGCACCTGCACCGGCACGCCGTTTAGAACTGTTCTTCGGCGCTCCGACAACAACCGTGGGCGCGGAGTTTAGCCTGGCGGACATGCCCGACGATCGGCAGATTTGCGATTGCAACGGCGTCTGTAAAGGCAAGATCGTCGAAGCCATCAAAGCCGGCAAAACCACGGTGCAGTCCGTCGGCAAAGCCACGCGAGCTGGGACGGGTTGCGGGTCGTGCAAGAAGATGGTGAAGGGGCTGATCGAAGCGGTAGCCGGGGCTGTGAAAGCCGACCCGTCGGAGTCGTGGTACGTCCCCGGCGTGCCGATGGACAAGCCGACGCTCGTGATGGAAGCGAAAAAACGCGGGCTGCGAAGTGTCTCCGCCGTGCTTGATGAACTCAGCACGTCCCAGGACGAAAAGACTAAGAACGGCTTGGCGTCGATGCTGAAATCCATTTGGGGCAAAGAATACATCGACGAACGGGATGCCCGCTTTATCAACGACCGCGTTCACGCCAACATTCAGAACGACGGCACTTTTTCCGTGATCCCACGCATCTATGGTGGGGTCACCTCGGCGGATGATCTCATCAAAATCGGTCAGGTCGCCAAGAAGTACGATGTGCGGATGGTGAAGTTCACCGGCGGGCAACGCATCGACTTGCTCGGCATCACGAAGGAGAACCTGCCGCTCGTCTGGCGCGATCTCGGAATGCCGTCCGGCCATGCGTATACCAAGGCATTCCGCACCTGCAAAACCTGCGTCGGCACCGAATTTTGCCGCTACGGCACGAACGATTCCACCGGCCTTGGCATCGCCATCGAGAAGATGTTCCAAGGCTGGGAGTTCCCCGCCAAGGTCAAGATGGCGGTCAGCGGTTGCCCGCGCAACTGTTCCGAATCGACGGTCAAAGATGTCGGCATCATTGCCACCGAAGGCGGCGAGTGGGAAATCTCGGCGGGCGGGGCTGCCGGTGCCAGTGTTCGCAAAACGGACATTCTCTGCCGCGTCAAAACCCGTGAGGAAGCGCTGCAAGTGATCGCCCGCTTCCTGGTCTACTACCGCGACAACGCCAAGTGGATCGAACGCACCTACGACTTCGTCCCCCGCATCGGCATCGAAAAACTCCGCGAAATCCTGGTCGATGACTCGCTCGGCATCTGCGCCCAACTCGACGTGGAGGCGCAGAAGACGATCGACGCCTACGTCGATCCGTGGCTCGAACGCGACAACCCCGCCTACCCCGGACAGTTTGAAGACACCCGCACCGTGGCGTTGCCAATGGTGAGTTCTTGAAAGTGGATAGTGGTCAGTGGTCAGTGGATAGTCAGACAAGTTTTCTGGCTATCCACTTTCCACTTTCCACTTTCCACTCCACATAAGGAAATCCATGACCACCACATTGACTCGGGTTCAACTTTGTGTGCTCGACGACTTGCCCGAAGGTCTTGGGCGGGAATTTCAAGTTGGCGACCAACCGATCGCCGTGTTCCGGACTCGGGCGGGTCACGTGTTCGCGGTCGATGCCATCTGTCCGCACAAGGGCGGCCACTTCGCCGACGGCATGTTGGCCGGCGATCAAGTGGTCTGCCCCTACCACACGTTTAAGTTCGATTCGACGACCGGGGAGTGCGACCAACCCGGCGTGTGTGCGATCAAAACTTACCCGATTGACGTTGAGAACGGCGCTGTGGTTATCACTATGACAGGCGAAAAGTAACTGTGCCCACGCTTGCCTTACCACTGACGCTGGCCCACCAAACCGAGTACGCACTGCGGACGCATTGTCCGTATTGTGCGTACCAGTGCGGCATTTTGCTCGGCGAAGGCGATGGCCAACCGGAGCGAGTGATGGGCGACCCGCACTTCCCGGTAAACAACGGCCAGCTTTGCATTAAAGGCTGGACGTGCCACACGCTGTTGCGTCACCCCCAACGGGTGACCACGCCACTCGTCCGGGACAAGCCGAACCAACCGTTCCAAACCGCGAGTTGGGATTACGCCCTGGATTTAATCGCGGACAAGCTCACCAAGATTCGGGCCGAGTCCGGGGCGGACGCCAACGGCGTGTTCGGCTCCGGGGCGTTGACCAACGAGAAAGCCTACCTACTCGGCAAGTTCGCTCGGATCGCGCTCAAAACGGCGCAAATCGACTACAACGGTCGCTACTGCATGTCGAGTGCGGCGGCAGGACAAAACCGAGCGTTCGGCATCGACCGGGGTATGCCCTTCCCGGTCGAAGACATTGAACATGCCGAAGTGGTGTTCTTGTCCGGCTCCAATGCCGCCGACACGTTACCGCCGATCATGCAGTGGTTTGATCGCCAAAAACAAAACGGCGGTCGGCTCATCGTGTCTGACCCCCGGCGCACGGCCACGGCCCGGAGTGCCGACCTGTTCTTGCAACTCACACCCGGCACCGATCTGGCTTTGTCCAACGGAATGTTGGCGGTAGCGATCGAAGAGGGCTTAATCGACACAGCGTTCATCACAGATCGGACGAACGGGTTTGAAGCCCTTCGGCAAATTGCGTTGCAATATCACCCCGCCTACGTCGAACGCTTGACCGGCATCCCGGAAGCCCAACTTCGCACCGCGACCCGATGGCTGGCGACCGCGAAGTCGGCCATGATCCTATCCGGACGCGGGGCGGAGCAGCACTCCAAGGGCGCGGACACGGTCAATTCCTTAATCAACCTCGCACTCGCGTTGGGCAAGGTCGGCAAGCCCCACTCCGGCTTTGGAACGTTGACGGGGCAAGGCAACGGTCAAGGAGGCCGCGAACACGGCCAGAAAGCCGACCAACTTCCGGGTTATCGGTTGATCGAAGTGGACGCTCATCGTGAAGCGGTTGCCAAAGTCTGGGGCGTTGATCCGAAATCACTACCGCGAAAAGGCCGCAGTGCCTTTGAGCTTCTGGACTCGATCGGACCCAAAGGCATTCGCTCGTTGCTTGTGATGGGGTCGAACATCGTGGTCGCGTCACCGGACATGGACCGGATTGAAACGCGGTTGCGGTCGCTCGATTTCCTTGCCGTGTTCGACGCCTTTGAGAACGAGACAACCGCCCACGCCCATGTCGTGCTGCCCGTTTACCAATGGGCGGAAGAAGACGGCACGATGACCAACCTCGAAGGCCGCGTTATTCGTAGGCGTGTCGCGGCCAAAGCACCGCGCGGGGTGCGTAGCGACATTGATATTCTGCGGGAATTAGCCACCCGGATGGGAGTCGGTGACAAGTTTGCGTTTCACAGTAGCCGGGACGTGTTTGAGGAATTCCGTCGGGCCACGGCGGGCGGCCTCGCGGATTACAGCGGCATCACCTACGAGAGGATCGACGCCGAGAACGGCGTCTTCTGGCCCTGCCCCAGCGAAGATCACCCCGGCACCAAACGGCTGTTCGCCGAACGGTTCTACCACGCCGATGGCAAGGCCAAATTCCTCGCCGTGACGCACCGCCCTGCCGGTGAAACACCGGACGCGGACTACCCGATTTACTTCACGACGGGTCGTTACCGCGAGCATTACAACTCCGGCGCGCAAACCCGACTTGTCTCGCGGCTGACTGCCGCCAAGCCGTCCGCGAAGTTGCAGATTCACCCCCGTTTGGCCCGGCGGTTCAACATCAATTCCGGGTCGATCGTCGTGGTCGAGAGTCGGCGTGGCAAGGCGGAGTTCATCGCCGAACTCAGTGCTGATATTCGACCGGACGTGCTGTTCGCGCCGTTTCACTGGGGTGGCAAGCAGGCCGCCAACAAACTGACGAACGCGGCACTCGACCCGACCAGTCGAATGCCGGAGTTCAAATTTGCCGCCGTGCGGATCATCGCGGTTCGGAGTGACGTATGAAAAAACGACTCGCCATCATCGGCAACGGCATGGCCACCGGACGGCTCCTGGACGAACTGAGTCGTCGTAATGCCGGACTGACCTACGACATCACCGTCTACGGCGAAGAACCGCACGGCTGCTACAACCGCATTCTGCTGGGTCGGGTGCTGACCGGCAGTGACACGTCCGAGATCACGTTGAAGCCCAAAGATTGGTACGCCAAGAACGACGTGACGTTCCACGCCGGGGTGCGGGTGGACGCCGTGGATACGATTGCCCGAACCCTGCTCACCAGCGACGGCGAAACGCACAACTACGACGGGGTCGTGTTCGCCACCGGGTCCGCGCCGTTCGTCCCACGCCTGGAAGGCATCCGCTCCGCCGACGGCAAAGTGAAGCCGGGCGTGTTCGTGTTCCGCACCGTGGAAGATTGCACGTCGATCCGCAAGTACGCCCGACCCGCTGCCACGGCAGTAGTGATCGGCGGCGGGTTGCTCGGGCTGGAAGCCGCGAAATCGCTGTGCGATCTCGGGCTTCACGTCACGGTCTTGCACAACACCGACACGTTGATGAACGCCCAACTGGATAAGCTTGGCGGGGAAATGCTGCGCCGGGCGATTGAGAAAATGGGCATCTACGTCCGGACTGGCGTCATCACCAGCGAAGTCCTAGGCGATGCCCACGCCGAGGGCGTGAAGCTGCAATCCGGCGAACTGATCCCGGCGGACCTCGTGGTGATTTCCTGCGGCATCGTTCCCCGCACCGAAGTCGCCAAGGCAGCGAATATCCCGGTGAAACGCGCGATTTTGGTCAACGACCGGATGTCCACGGCGGTGCCGGGTGTGTACGCGGTCGGCGAATGTGCGGAACACGACGGCAAGGTGTACGGCTTGGTCGAACCGATCTGGGAGCAGTGCGAAGTCCTCGCGGACGTGCTGACGGGTTCCAACCCCCGGTCGCGGTATCTCGGTTCCAAAGTGTACGCCCGGTTGAAAGTCGTCGGCGTTGAAGTGGCCAGTATGGGCATCACCGATGCGGAACGGGACACCGATGAAGTGATCCAAGTTATTGAAGACCGCAAAGGGATTTACCGCAAACTCATCGTGCGAGACGGCAAACTCGCCGGCGCGATGTTGGTCGGCTCGGCGGAAGCCGCACCTGTTTTGATTCAACTCTTCGACCGTGGCGAGCAACTGCCGCCGAACCGACTCGATGTGCTTGCGTCCCCCGGCGGCGGCGTGGCAACGTCCGACGATCTCGAAGTCTGCAATTGCCACCATGTTTCCGAAGACACGTTGGTCGAAGCGATTCGCGGCGGCGCGTGTAACCTGCCGGAATTGTCGAACTGCACAAAAGCGGGCACGGGCTGCGGCTCCTGTCGCGGGCTGCTCACGAGCTTGATTCTGAAACACGCCCCGGCCGTTCGGAATGGCGTTCACCCTTAATTCACCTACGTTTGTTTCCCAATTTCGTTTGAAGAGGTCTTCCTAATGTCGCCTGTCAACACTCCGTTGACCGATGAACCAACCGATGGCCAGCGCGCCAGAATTCTGTGGCTTTCCACGGGTTCGTTCACGTTGATGTTCGCGGTGTGGTTGATGCTCGGGATGCTCAGTATCCCGATTAAAAATGACCTCGGGTTAACCGACGGCCAACTCTACAACCTCACGATCGCCGCGATTTTGTCCGGTTCCCTGCTCCGGTTCAACTTCGGGGTGTGGACGGACAAGTTCGGCGGTCGGCGGGTGTTGACCGCGTTGTTACTACTGACGGTCATCCCAACCGTGCTTGTCAGTCAGGTGGAAAATTACACGCAGCTCCTCATCTGTGCGCTGATGTACGGGATCGCCGGGAACTCGTTCTCGATCGGGATCGCGTGGAACGCCGCGTGGTTCCCGAAGAACCGGCAGGGCTTGGCACTGGGAATCTTCGGCGCGGGCAATGTCGGCGCATCGGTCACGAAACTGACGGGGCCATTCATCATCGCGGCAGTTCCAGCGGCGGGGCTGTTCGGCGGATTCTTACCGGGTGGCTGGCGGTTCATTCCGCTGGTGTATGCCGCGTTGTTGGTCGTTGCGGCGATGGCCGTTTGGTTCCTGGCGCCGAAGCAAGACCGTTGCCCGGCGAAGGGCCGCAGCTTCGGCGAAACCACAAAGCCACTGTCGCAACTGCGGGTGTGGGAGTACTGCCTGCATTACGTCGTCGTGTTCGGCGCCTACGTGGCGTTCTCGAACTTGTTGCCGATGTACTACTACAAAAACTTCGGTGCGGAACTCGCTAGTAGCTTCGATTTGGCGCCCGAACTGATTACGAACTTCAAGGCCATCACGAACTTGAAAGGTGCCGAGTACGAGGCCGCCATTGCCGCAATACCGGGGGCCAAAGCCGACCTCGCGTACCTCAACAAATGGATCGGCTTCTTCGCCGCGATTTGCTTCGTGTTCCCGGCCAGTTTGTTGCGACCGTTGGGCGGTTATCTGTCGGACAAAATCGGCGCGAAGGTTGTCATGGTTGCGGTCTTCTGGTCGATGCTGGCGTCCGGATTGGTGTTGTCGTTACCACTCGGGCTGAACGTCTGGGTGTTCACGGTCTTCTTGTTTTTACTCGGCGCCGGCATGGGCATCGGCAAGGCCAGCGTGTACAAGCTGATCCCCGATTACTTCCCGAAAGATGTCGGCGCCGTCGGCGGACTCGTGGGGATGCTCGGCGCGCTCGGCGGCGTGTTGATCCCGCTCGGTGTAGTGCCGTTGCAAGCCTCCACGGGGATGCCACAAATGCTCTTCGGCGTGCTGTTGGCACTCACGATCGTTAGCACTGCGTGGTTCCACCTCAATATCGTCTTCCGAAAGAAGGGAAGCAAGCCCGAGATGAGAGACGCGATTGCTCAACCCCAGCTTGCCGGTGCAAGTTCGTAACGAATCGTGCGCAACGGGCCAATGAAGAAGCTCGGGCCAAGTGGCTCCGAGCTTATTTCGTATCCGTGGCTGATGAAATCCTTCAGGTTCACCCACCCCCTTACTTTCCGCCGTGGTTGCAGTTATACTTTTCTTTGCTTGGTCCAGTCGCAACTGAGCGATCCCCACCCTCCCGGTTTCTCGATGAGGTTTTTGATGTCATTTCCCCTTTGCCGCACAGTTCGCATCGTGGTGTTCGCAGTGACGGCGATCGCACTGGTCACCGACTCCGGTGGCACGGCGTTGTCCCAGGCCAAGAAAGCGAAGAAAGGCGAACCGACCGCAGGAGCCGAGTTACTCAAAGCAGCGCCTCGCCCGAAAAAAGAGCCGCTACCTGCCAGTCAACTGCCGCTGGAATTCGTGAAGGGCGAACGGATCGCATTTGTCGGCAACACCAATGCGGAGCGGATGAGCCTGTACGGACACTTCGAGACGATGCTGCACCTGCGGCACAAGGACAAGGGCCTCGTCGTTCGCAACTTCGGCTTCCCCGGCGATGAAGTCGGGATTCGCCAGCGATCGGGGGATTACACGAAAATCGACGACCCTCT
>JANLRE010000669.1:0-2449 GCA_031368205.1 Fimbriiglobus sp.
CGCATCCTCTTAGTGCGATTGGCCGCTTCCCGGCAGGCGGCAAACGCTTCGGGCAGAATGTCTCCGAGCGACTCGCCGTTCTTCAGGCGTTCGCGGAACGTCACGGAAAAGTTCTTCAACTCGTCGTCGCTGACCGTCAACATTTTCGGTTCGAGCTTGTTGACGAGGTCGAGAACCGAACCGTTAATGATCGTGTGTGTGGTGGCGTGCTTGGTCCGAATGAACCCGACGCTCTTGACGGCGCGGTCGTTGGCGGACCCGAACATCTTGCTCACGAGGCCGATGCTGCCTTCGATGAACCCGTTAAACTTGTCCCCGAGCTTGTCCCAAATGGACGCCTCGATCGCGGATTGGCCCGCGGGCCGGGCAACTGTCATCGACATAATCGGAAACCTCAAGAAACGGCAATTCCAGCCCAAACCACCCCGCAAGCGGAATCTGGTCAGACTGTCACTTTAAGAATCCACGAAAAAGGGGTCAATACAGACTCCCCGCGCAAGTCGCACAATCCGCGCAAGTTGCAAGGGCATTGCAAACTGTTTACAGGGACAACCTGACACGAAATGGGGCAAAACTCGCTCGGCAAAGTCGGACGCAACAATCTCCGGGTGACCGTCACCAAAGTTGATGGAAGTTTGTTGACAGTCTTCGTTTTCAACCCCAAGGGGGTTGTTCCCTTACCCCAGGGTTGCGGGCCGAAGGTCGGTTACCCTGGGACGCTTCCACCCTGGGAAGGAAACTTCCGCTTGCGAACGCCTGTTTGTGTTGGGTGGAAGTTTCCCAGGGAATCGTCGCAAAGCCTCCTTAACCCTGGGCTAAGGGAACAACCCCCTTGGGGTAGAAAACCAGACTTCTGCAAAGGCGTACAGATTGCCCACCAGCTTCCGAAACGCCTATCCTACTCCGCTAACAGCAGGGAAACCCGACCTATTTCTAATGCCAGACTACCCAGGCGACTTACGTCGCCGGTTCGCCGGGAATTGAGTGGAACACCACGTCGTGCCGGTTTGCTAGAAACCGGAAAAACGGCTCTCGGGGGTGGGGTGGGAAGCGTTTCTTCCAACAAAGCTTTTCTTCCCAGGCAATAATAAAGTGCGAATTTGCGAGTAGTAGTTGTTGCACCGGCCTGGCAGGTGGGTTACGCTAGGACAAACGTAGCCACTTCAAATTAACGTTTCTACCCCCACTCTCCGGAGTCCTGTCATGGCCGATCCTACTGAAGCACCCGCAGTTCGGTTGCGGTTTCCGACGCTGGAGTTGTACTCCGCGATGCACGGCGGCGCCCTGTCGATGGGGGGCCGGCCACTGACCAGCGCCGAACGCATTGACGCGAGCTTTATTTTCGGGTCGTCGATCGACCAGGATAAGGTCCGCATCGTACACGCGATCGTGGCGAACGCGCCGGTCACGTTGGGTAATTACATCCGCATCCCGATGAACGGGGCGATCAGTCGGCAAACGCTGATTCATGAACTCGCTCACATCTGGCAGTACCAGACCAAGGGCACGCAGTACATCTCGGACTCGATTTGCCATCAAGTCGCGGGCGCCGTTTCGTCCGGGTCACGCAACGCGGCTTACGAAGTGACCGAAGCGGACCTTCGCGCGCAATCAATTCATAGCCTACCCGCAGAAAAGCAAGCGACGGTCGTCGAAATGTATTACGCAGTTGTAGCGAATCGGACCGACGCCAACTACATGCGGTTCATCGCCCAAGTTCGCCTCTCCCGCCCGCTGCCAGAAAGTCTCGTGCTGGAAGAGGCCGCGTTCGGCCCCGGCGGCGGTCGCCGCGACCTGTTCACCGACCCCAGCCGCACCGACCGCACCGCCCCCGGCACCGTGCCCATCCTCCGCGTAGAGTTTTGATCCGAACAAGTTCAACAGGCGGGTCGAAACGATGAGCCGTAAACCGACATGTGCAGAATGGGCACTGGCTTTTGTACTTGTCGGTAGCGTTTTCTTTGTGCTTTTCTGGCGCGTGATCGATTGGAAACACAGGTGACCAACGACGAGATTCGTTCGGCGTCATGCTGTACAATCGACGCGGTCACAGCCACAGGTACGATGTCTTATGATTCTCACATACGATGAGTTCGTGGACTTTCTGGCCGGGGGGACCACTCCCCAGGGTCTCTTCGACTTCGAGTTCTTCCAAGTTCAGCAGCGCATTGTGCGCGCCTTGCGTGGCACGAATGAGTTCGTCCAGCTTAATTTGGATCGCCGCCGTGTCACGGTTTTGGGTGTTTTGGATCAAGAAGACCATGAGAAAGGTAATGATCGTCGTTGCCGTGTTGATGACCAATTGCCACGTGTCACTGAAGTGGAAGAACGGCCCCGTGATGATCCACATCGCAATCGTCCCGACCGCCACGACAAACATCAGCGGATGGCCGCAGTAACGCGCCGTGGCCTTGGAGAACCGGGAGTACCAGGATCCATTGTGCATCGG
>JANLRE010000703.1:0-1861 GCA_031368205.1 Fimbriiglobus sp.
CAATCGAGTTGGTTCGATTGCGCCAAGGTCATGAACAGGCCCATCGACCCCATCGACCCGATTGACCATTGGATCGACATCGTGCCTTCGAGTGTCATCATTCGTTGAAAATGCGAACAGATCGAAGGCGGCGGTAACCGATCCAGGAAGCGAACTTGGGCTGTGAGAACCTGCATTTGTCGTTCAGTGATGTCGCCTGCAAACGGCACGTCCAACACGGGCGCCAACGGTTGCGAATAGGCTTGAATCAAGGAAAGATACCCGCCCGGTAAGTCCGGGTTTGCCGCAATCCCGCGACGGGCGGCACGAGTCATGAGTACCGGGATGGCGAATTGGACGTCGTCAACAGCAGGGGGTGCCGGGTTGAATAGAAACACGGACGGCCCGACGACGCTGGCATTTTGGTAGAAGGACACAATCATTTTCTGCTCCCATTGCTTCCCGGCGATAAACCCGCTGTACTCGCCGTAGAAGGCGTAAGTCGGGGCGTCGTCGAGTTCCGCAGGGGAGATGGTGGGGCGGTACACAAAGTCGTCAAAGAATTCCCGCTCCGTGAGGGGCGGATAGACTGCTTTCCCAACCGGGAGTTGTTCTTGATCCGGGGCAAACGCGACGCGGACCGGGTCAAACTTCAACCGTTTGACAACCGCACTCAACTCGCGGTCGGCGGGGATTCGCCCAACGACGGCGCTACGGCCGTCCAGGTGCCAAAGTACCCATTCGTCGTCTTTTTGCAGAATCTCGTACAGACCGTTTTCATCCACTCGTTGCAACCAGGATGCGAGGATGAAGTAGCCCACTTTATGCTTGTCGCTAAACGTCGAGAGATCCTTGAGATTCTTCGGCACTTCCCGTTGGGTCTTCGAGTTCACCAAAATTTGCCGCACGGCAACCAAATCGGGAAGCTCGTGCCGATGGAAAGAAAACCGCGAGTTGACAAAGACTTTCTGGTTCGGCGCAAACCACGTCATGTAGTTGCCGAATTCGGCGCTGGTGTTCATTGCGTGAACGCTGACTGGTAGCTCGCCTTCCGTGTGCAATCGCGCCACGTTATTGGCGGTCCGAACCATTGAGGGTGCGGCTTCGATTGACCAATCGAGTCGATTTTGCAACGCGGGGTTTGGCATCAACCCGTGCAGCCAACCGGGGTAGGCGACCCCAATCAAAGCGAAGCCACCCAAGACGCTCAGCATTCGGACCAACCCTGTCCCGGTTAACAAAATTCGTGTGGTCGGGTCGTTCCAACTGCCGAGACGAAACCACCCGGACACCCCGTTCAAATGGGCAGCGACTAACGGGACCGCAATGATGGCGAAGAACGGAATCAACCGGACGTGCTGTAACGAAAGTGCTGCGAACGCGATCCACAACACAATGTGCGTCGCTCGTAGGTTGCGAATGCCCAGGACCAATGACATCGCCCCGCCGACCAAGAGAATGGCAAACGAAAACCCGTTGATGCTCTGCCCGCGGTATTTGACATCCATGTATTCGGCGCTGAGCGGGGTGATGGTCAAGGCGGCGAGTTCGACATCTTCGGTGGCACCGACCGGCAGTCCAAACCCCAGTTCCATTGGCAGCAATTGCGCAACCGCCTCGGTCGGCGATTTGACCACGGCGGCCAGAAAGTACGGGTTTAGCAAACACGCGATTACGCCCAAGAGAAGTGTCTTGACCAACGCTTGCAAGGGCGGAGCGGCCCAGAACGGACTCTCGGCATCCTCCACGACCTCTTTCATGAGGAACCGATTCAAGAACTCACCGATGAGCACACAGGCCACGACCAGTGGACCCAAGAAGAACCACACGTCGCAGTTCGCCCACAGTGCGAAGAGTCCAGCCACAATAGCGGGTTGTCGCC
>JANLRE010000720.1:0-1531 GCA_031368205.1 Fimbriiglobus sp.
CCGTAAATGTTCAGGTCGTTGCTGCCGTCTTCGAGGAACACCCGGAGCGGTCTCGGCTCGTATTTACGAATCAGCGTGGAGTAGTTGTGGCCCCCGCGCAGTCCCACGTAAGTGCCGATCGAACTGAAGACACGGCTGAACGCATCGGGGCGTTCCCACGCTGCGGTGAACGCACAAATCGCCCCACTGCTAGCACCCCCAATCGCCCGGTCGTTGCCCTTCTTGGAGAGCTTGATTTCCCGACCATCGGCGGTCTTCATTTTCTCGACGGCGGGTAGCAGTTCGTCCAACACGAATCGCGCATAACTATCGCCCAGCCCGTCATACTCGTAGCTGCGATTTAACCGATCCAGTGCCTTCGTCGAGTCAGCCGCTTTGACGCGACCGTGCATCACGAACACGCCAATGGTCACCGGCATTTCTTTGGAGTGGATGAGTTTGTCGAACACGTCCGGCGCCTTGTACTGCACGCCATCTTGGTTGACATAAACGCACGCCGGGGTCGTGCCGTCGTACTGCTTGGGCACGTACACCCAGACATCTCGCGTGGTGCCGGGGAACACCTTGCTCTGCTCGAACACGAACTTGATGACCTCGCCCTTCGGCGGAGCGTCCTGGGCCTGGAGCATTGTGAACGGCAGAAACGCGAAGCCAATCGCCAGAAGTCGGAACGAAAAACGCAACATCGGAGAGGGTTCCAAGAGAGGAAAAGCGGGGTGGAACGGATGCATCGGGGTACGAGTCGGAAACGGCCGGTCACCGCAGTGGAAGTTCCACGCGGCGACCGGCCACTACCGACGAAATGAGTTTACAGAATCAAACCGCAGAGTCGTCGTCAGAAACCCGCACCCCGTGCCACACCGGCAGGTCCGGGTGTGAAACGATGTCGAGCAGCGGACCGGGAATCGATGTGCGTGTCGGCGCCGAAAGTGGTGTCTGACGTGCGTCAACGGTCAATTCGTCTGTACCGGACTGTGGGAATTGTTGGAAATGCGAAAGCGGCTGTGACGGGTCACCTTCATTCGAGTTTGGTAATGCGTATCGTTCCACAGAACGACCTGAGCTGAAATCCGGGGCCGCGATTGTCACGGTCCGGAATCCGGGTGCTAGTGCCGGTGAAGTCGTTTCGTAGATGGTGACAGTCGTTTGATCCAGATACACGCCATCGCTGTATAGGGCGTAATCGAACGTAATCGGAAATCCGCCGCCGTAGTCACCCAGGACTAAATCGAACGACCCGTCGGCGTTAAAGTTGAACACCCCGCCTGCCGGGTCGATCGGGGGAGAGGCGAGTTCGACGGAGTAGTTGAGCGGGTGTGTGTCGTTGGATGCGACTCCCGGCGCGGCGACGTGCAATCCCGAACTGAAATCGTAAGCGTAAGAATCGGGCACCGCCTTGCCGACAGGCGGCGGGGGCGGCGGCAGTTCCGTCACGACGATCTTTTTCGCGGCGTCCAGTTCTTTCGTGAATTCGCCGTCGCCGTTGTAGTCCGCCACAACCCAATACTCACCGGGGGCAAGCTCGCCACTC
>JANLRE010000746.1:0-4785 GCA_031368205.1 Fimbriiglobus sp.
GCCTCATGGACTTTACGCATTTGAACGCCAACTCGGCGGAAGCGCGGGCCGAATTTGCCGAGCATCTCCGCGACATCATCGAGTTGTACGAACCCCGACTCACGAACGTCGTCGCGATCGCTCGTAGCCCCGAAGACGTCCAATCGGAAGACCCGACGCTGTTCAAATTCGGCGCGGTTTATTTGCGGATTCGGGCCACCTTGAAGCTCGACCCGTTCCCGATCGACGGCATCCTCTTCGATACCGTGCTCGATCTGAATTCGGGCGTCCATAAAGTTAGTCAACCCGGAGTGCTGCGATGAGCCGGGAGTTGTGGCCGTTTTACTGGAAGGAATTGAACTTTCTCCGCGACCAAGCGAAGGAGTTCGCCAAGGAGTACAAGGAACAAGCGGGCTTTCTGGGCCTGGACACCACGACCGGGCGCAGTCCCGACCCGCACGTGGAACGGATGATTCAGGCGTTCGCCTTGCTCGCGGCCCGAGTTCACCAAAAGATCGACGATGATTTCCCCGAACTGACCGAAGCGCTGCTCGGGCTACTCTACCCGCACTACCTCGCGCCAATTCCGTCGATGCTGATCGCCCGGCTCGAACCGCATTCCAGTGCGGACCTGACGAACGGGTTGACCATCCCCCGCCACACCGCGTTTCGCACCACACCCGTCAATGGCACGGAGTGCGAGTACCGGACCGTTTACCCGATCAAACTTTGGCCCGTGGTCGTCAGTAACGCAACCCTGAAGGGGCCACCCTACACCGATCTTCGTGACTTCACCACGGAGCAACTCGGCATCCCGGCCAACGGCAGTAAATCCCGTCTCGTAGTGCGATTGGATTTGCCGACCCGGCAACCGCTTGCCACGTTAGGGCTGGGGAAAATGGACCCGGTCACGAAGCGCCCCAACTGCTTACGGCTGTTCATCGACACGGACGCCGCGCTGACACCGGCCCTGTACGAACTGCTGATGAACAACGTCACCGCAGTCGTGTTCCGCGAACCGGGTGAGTTGAAAGTGAGCCGCGTGCCGCCGTCCGAAGTGGTGCAACCCGTCGGGTTCCGGGTGGCGGGGACCACCGACGGGGAAGACGAAGGCGTGTTGCCGTACCCGGACCATGCGTTTCCGGGCTATCGGTTGATGACGGAGTTCTTTGCCTACCGCGATAAGTTCTGGTTCTTCGACCTCGCGGGGTGGGACCAAGCCCGTGCCGACGGTTTGCTCACGAAGAGTTCCATTGAAGTGCATTTCTTCTTCAATCAATCCGTGAACGCGGATTTGGAACAAGCGGTCAGTGCGGCGACGTTCAAGTTGGGCTGCGGGCCGATGGTGAACCTGTTCAAACTTCGCAGCACCGAAGGGATGCGGATTACCCATCAGCGCTACGATTACACAGTCGTGCCGAACGCGGATCGACCGGACGGCCACGAGATTTATTCGGTGGACGAAGTCTATCAGCGGACCCAACTGGGCGAAGAAATCCGTTTCGAGCCGTTCTACTCGTTCCGGCACCAAGACCGGGACCGGGACCGCCGCTACTGGTACGCCCGCCGCCGCACGAGTGGGAAGTTCGAGGATCGCGGGACCGAAGTGAACCTGCACTTCGTCGATTGCGATTTCAACCCCCGCCGCCCGGCGCAAGACCTTGCGTTCGCCGCCGTGACCTGCTGCAACCGGGAACTGCCGCTGCGGATGAGCAAGAACCCCGCCGGGTGGTCGTTACGGCAACCCCTGGGGATGAGCGTTCCCGCTGACATCAGCGTGATCCGGCAACCCACGCCGACCTTGCGGCCGATGCAGAAACCCGCCGAAACCGTGGGCTTGGACGAAGCGTCCCGCAAGATGACCTACTGGCAATTGCTGTCGCATTTGTCGTTGAACCACCTGTCGCTGACCGATCGACACAAGGGCCGCGAAGCGTTGACGGAGTACCTTTCGCTGTACGACTTCTCCGACGATCAGCATTCGGTGCCGAAGCGCATGACGCGACAAATCTGCGAAGGGGTACTCGCGGTCGATTCCAAGCCGGGGGTGGCGTTCGTGCCGGGGGACACGGTCGGCGGGTACGTCCGCGGTCTGGAAGTGTCGATCGAACTGGACGAGGAGAAGTTCGTCGGCATCGGAACGTACTTGTTCGCCGCCGTCATCGACCGCTTCTTCGCCTTGGCCGTGACGATGAACTCGTACACCCGACTGACCCACAGCACGCGACAACGCGGTGTCATTCGCACGTGGCAACCCCGCGCCGGCGATAAAACGCTGATGTAACCTCGTCTCAACCACGGCTCGACCTTAGGGACTGTCCCGTTATGGCGACCTTTGAATCTGTGGCCGACTCGTTGTTCGATGCCGAAGGGTGTTGTTCGTTCGACCCGTTCGAGGCCATCCGCCTGTTGGAACTGATTGCCAACGAAGAAAACGACCGCGACGGCCCGACCGACTGGCTGGAGGTGGAAGAGGTCGTCCGCTTTCGCGGCAACATCACGCTCGCGTTCCCGCCGAGTTTGATCGCCCAAATCATCCCGCCCCAATCGGCCCCGCCAGACGACATCGACAAACTCAGCCACAATGCCGCCGTCATCCGCCGCCGCTACGCCCGCCGGGATGTCCCGGTCGTGGTCGAAAGTTTCTTCAGCCTGTTCGGCCCCAACGGCGCCCTGCCCGTCATCTACACCCGGTACCTCAGTGAACTCGACTCGGAATCGGCGTACCGGGGGCACAAGACCCGAACGGCGCTGCGCGACTGGCTGGACATTTACAACAACCGGATGATGGCGCTGCTCTTCCGGGCGTGGCAAAAGTACCGGATGCCGGTGAACTACCTGCGGACCGTCTGGCGCCGCCCGATGATGGCCCCGAGTCCGCCGCCCGACCCGGTGACCCAAGTGCTGTATTCGATGATCGGCCTGGGAACCCCCGCCCACCGCAGCCGACTCCAGATTTCCGCTTACAGCGTGGACGACGAGCCGTTCCCGCCGCTAGACCGAATTGACGATCGGTCGTTGCTCCATTACGCCGGTGCGTTTGCCCGCCGACGGGCCGGTGCCCATGAACTGCGTGCGATACTGGCGGACTACTTTGACTTGAAGGTGCAGGTAGACACGTTGACCGGCCAATGGCTGGCGCTACCCGAAGCGACGCGAACACATCTGCACAAAGACAGTGATGCGGCCCTTGGGCGCAACGCGATCACTGGCGAGAAAGTCTGGGACGCCGGGAGTAAATTTCGCCTACGCCTCGGGCCGTTACGCTACCGTCAATTCGTCGCGTTCCTACCCGACCCCACCCCCGTGCCGGAGCGGAAGGGCGTCTACTTGCTGTCGCAACTGACCCGCCTTTACGTCGGCGCGGAACTCGATTTCGAGATTCAACTCGTGCTGATGAAGCACGAAGTGCCGCCGTGTGAAATGCAGGACGTGAGCGAAGACGAACTCGGCATCCGCCTCGGGTGGAACACGTGGCTAACCGGGGACGCGATGCCGGACGATGTCGATGACGTCCGCTTCGAGGCCCCCTGCGAAACCATGTTGCCGAAGAAGGGGTAACGTGGAAATCAATACGTCAGCATCAACTTGATCGCGGCACCGTGGGCGTAGAACCCTTCGCGGTCGAACGTCACGTTTGGGGCACGGGGGCCGGACAACGCACCGTATGCTGCACTAATCGGGATCACACGCGGGTTGATCGTTTGGCTCAGTTGGGCACCGGGGCGGGCGGCGTCGTTCAGGTAAATGAACTGGTAGCCGATTGAGGTCCGCAAGTGTTTCGTGATTTGAACGCCCACTTCCGCACCGACCTGCGTCATCACGGTGAAGCGGTTTGTCACGAAGCGGTTGAGGTTACCGTCGCCGTTTTCACCGGCGGCTAACAAACCGCCTTGCAACGTTTGGGGGGCGGGGCCGGTGACTTGGGTTTGCCCACTAATTTGCGTGATTTGGTGCGTCGGGCCGAACGCCAAGCGGGGCGAGACGCCGATGAAGAATAGGCCCTGGTGGTATTCAAATTGCCCGCCCACTTCCCCGCCGTAGAACTGGTTGCGAGTGTACGAACGGTCCAGGAGTTGAATCGTTGAACCCGCCGGAATCACGTTCCGCAGGCCGGCTGCGGGAATGGCTGTGGTCGGCATACTGGTTTGGTACACGGTCAGCGATTCATCCAGATCAAAGTATCGGAAGCCGAAGAGCAAGTTGAGACGGTAGTGTTCCGAGTTGATGATGTTGCGTCGCAGACCAATATCAGCACTGGCGATGCGAGCGGTCACCGCTGTGGCAATCGACCCGGCGAACGGCGTGATGCCGTTGGTGCCGTCCGCGTTCGAGACCAGCACGCTCGTCGGGGCACCCGTGACGGCATCGGTGTACGGGCGGCGAATCGTCACGCCACCCGGACCGCTGCCGACGGTTTGAAACGCGGACCGATGCTCGCTGATTAACAGCCCCATCCCGATACCGGATGTGTGTTCTTTATCAAGCCACATGCCGCCATCAACGAGAAATGCTTTGTACATTCCCAGTTCACTTTGCCCGTCCAACAGCGTTTGCCCGACCACGCCCGTGGCCAACGGAAACGGTGACCGCGACGGTTGAAACCAAAGCAACAGTTGCGTGAAGCTGATCCAGACCGGGTCTTTCGGCCCCTTCGGCTCCAAGCCACCGCAACCGGGATCGGTACACTTGCCGGACGTATTGCCACAGGTGCTACACGACGGCATGACTTCGCCCAGGATCGGCGGCGCGAGTGGCATGATCGGCGGAAGGTCCGGCGAGACTTCCTTCGGCGGCTTGATTTCT
>JANLRE010000749.1:0-1154 GCA_031368205.1 Fimbriiglobus sp.
ACCCAGGGCGTCGTCGCAAAGCCTCCTCGCCCTGGGCTGTGTGCTCCCAGGCTTTCAGCCTGAAGACACAAACATGCCATATAGTGAACAAATTTTCATCAACACCAGAGACTCACCTGTTGACGCAGTTTTCATTGAAAAAGCTTTCCCTGTTGATCTCCACTGTGCGATGATCTTGGTCCTCCCCACGTTTGTCTCGCCGACCGATCCGATCCTATTTCACTGAGGTATTTCCCATGAATCGTCGCGCGTTTATTGCTGTTGGGGCGGTTGTTGCCCTTGCCCGGCCCGCTGTTGCGGAGGAGGCGAAGCCGGTTCGGCGGCAGCGGATCGGGGTGTCTACGTATTCGTTCTGGCAGTTCAAGAATCGGGACTTGCGGGACGTGGAGAAGTGCATCGACCTCGCGGCGGAGTGGGGGTTCGATGCCGTGGAGATTCTGGCGCGGCAGATGGACAACACGGATAACTCTCCGTTGCAGAAGTACAAGAAGCGGGCGTTCCAGCACGGCATCTCGCTCAACGGGTACTCGACGCACCAGAGCTTCCTGTACCCGGACGCGGCGGAGCGGAAGAAGAACGTCGATCTGGTGGTCCGGCAGATCGAGCAGGCGTATGCGATGGGCATCCCGACGATGCGGGTCAACACCGGGACGTGGGGGACTAGCAAGGGCTTCGACAACCTGATGAAGAACCGCGGCATCGAGCCGCCGATCCAGGGGTTCACGGACGATGACGCCTTCCAATGGGTGATCGACGGTTACTCGGCCTGCCTGAAGACTGCCGAGAAGTGCGGCGTGGTACTGGGACTCGAAAACCACTGGGGCCTCGGGCGGACCCCGGAAGGGCTGATGAAGATCGTGGACACGATCAACTCGCCGTGGCTACAGGTTACGATGGACACCGGCAACTTCTTTGAAGACCCCTACGACAAGCTGGAAATGCTGGCGCCCAAGACCGTCCTCGTGCAAACGAAGACGTACTACGGCGGCGGGCTGTGGTACTCGGTCGATCTCGACTACGCGAAAGTGGCGAAGCTGCTCCGCAAACACAAGTACGACGGCTACCTGTCCCTGGAGTTCGAGGGCAAAGACAACCCGCTCGAAGCGATCCCGAAAAGCCTCGCCATGCTCCGCACGGCGTTCGGGGCATGAGGC
>JANLRE010000857.1:0-4991 GCA_031368205.1 Fimbriiglobus sp.
GCCGTGGCAGTTGGCTTGGCGGTGGTCCCGTCCGTACTTCACGAGGGGCCGAACGCGATCCGGAATGCGTCCCAGAGCTACGATAAGTGGCAAGTGATTGCCCGCGTCGTGTCGATCTTCGGGGCGCTGGCGGTAGCCGCGTTGGGGTTCACGAAACGCTTACCACTGTGGTTCCGTGGCGTGGCGATCGTGCTGGGGTTGGCCTTGGCCGGCGTGTTGATTACGGGATGTTTTGCCAAGCCGATCGTTCACGCCCCTGTGCCGTTCCTGGTGCCGTATGGCCTGATCCTCGCCGGGTTAGGCGTGGTCTTTTTGGGCGTTTCTGCCGCTGTTATCACCGACAACCAATTCGTCGTGCTGACCCGCCGCGAACTGTCCGCCTACTTCTACTCGCCGATCGCCTACATCGTCTTGTTCGGGATGAACATCTCGGCGTGGTTGGGCTACGCGGTGTTTGTCAGCGGACTTTCGGACATGTCGCAAGAATCGGGCGGGGTGCCAGAGCCGATCGTGCGGCAATACCTGTCGCTCGGAATCGTCGGTGCCATCACGGTGATTTTCTTGGTCCCGGCCCTGACGATGCGGTTGTTCAGCGAAGAAAAGCGAACCGGCACGCTCGAAGTTCTCCTCACGGCGCCGGTCAACGAAGCCACGATCGTGCTGAGTAAGTTCACCGCAAGCTGGCTGTTCTACATGATCTGTTGGTTGCCACCGGGGTTGTACCTCGTCGCGCTGCGAATCGTCGGCGGGGAGCCGTTCGATTACCGCCCGATGCTGAGTTTCTATTTAGCGATGGGGTGTTGCGGCGCCGCGTTTTTGTCGATGGGTTTGTTCTTCTCCAGCGTCACCCGTAACCAGATTATCGCCGCCGTGCTCACGTTCCTGGGCATGATGTTCTTGCTACTCACGATCACCGCCCGCGACTTGGCGTTCCTAGACGAAGGGATCAAAGTGATCTTCCGCCGCCTGGATTTCTTAAGCCTCTGGCAACAAGCCCTCGCCGGGCAACTGGCCGTGCAAAACGTCGTGATCCAGTTGTCGATCGCGGTGTTTTGGTTGTTCTTGACCGTCAAAGTGTTGGAAGTCCGAAAGTGGAGCTAAAAGGCAACCCATCCCGGCCCTCCCCGCAGCCGGAGCTTTTCACTCTTCCTTCCCCCCGTCTGCGGGGGGACTGAGGGGGGTCCGTTGGACGCCCTGCCGAATCGGGTGGAAGGTTTGACCCCACCCCGGCCCTCCCCGCAAACGGGGAGGGAGGAAGAGAAGTCTTCTCCTCCCGCATCGGAGAGGGGTTGGTGGTGAGGTGTATTTCTAAGATCTGCACAAGGATTCGCTGTCATGAGTTCGGAACCGGTCCCATCATCTGTACCAACCGCACCTCGGGGCGAGAATGCCGTCGTTGATTTCTTTGCGGCCAATCGGGCCACGATTGCGTGGGTGATGATCGCGCTCGGCGTCGTCTGCTTCGGCGTGGGTGTCTACTCGGTGTCAAGAGTCGTCTCCGCCACGGTCGCCGCCGACGCCGATAAGGACAAGCCCGAAGCGTCGCTGGCTGATTCCAAGAAGGATTTGTCGGGTCTCAACCGCACCGAACAGATTCTCAGTGCCATTGGCGGGCTGATGTTGGCGGTGGTGTTCGTGGGCATCGGCCTGAACGTGCTGATGGCACTGCCGAAGCTTTCCGTGGAAGACCGCCGCACGGACGCCCGGCAAACCATTCTGCTCTTCGGCGGGCTACTCGGCCTCGTGCTGATGGTCATCGCGCTGACGTTTTTCATCGCCTGGTTCGGCATCCTGGTGAAGTGGATTGACGACAAAGTCGCGCCGCCCGGAACCTATCGGGTCGTGCTGACCATTCTCGTGTTCCTACTCGGTGCCGGTATCGCCTTCCTGGCCGCCCAACCGGCGCGGGCGGATGAACGCAACAACCCGCTGATTCGCCGGTTGATCTTCGGCGGTAACCTCGTGCTGTCGGTGTTGCTGTTGGTCGTCGTGTTGGTCATTGCCAACATCCTGATCGGGCTGAAAGTCACCAACAAGCTCGACACCACCGAGTCCGGCGTTCACACGTTGACCCTGAACGACGCGACCAAGGAGTACCTCGGCAACCTCACAACGCCGATGAAGATTTACTCGACGTTCCCGGAAAGCGAACAGCAAATCGTCGCGGACACCCGTCGCCTGTTCACCGCGTTGCGGGAGCAGAACCCGCAGATGATTACCATCGAATACCTGTCCCCCACGCTGAACCGCGACAAGCTCACCGAACTCCGCAACAAGTACCCGCAGGCGACCGAACTTGCGGACTACGGCATCCTGGTCACGGCGGGTGAAGACGAAAAGCAATACGCCGTCATTCGCCCCGAAGACCTCATTGAACAGAAGCAAGACCGCTCCGCACCCGGCGGACGAGTGCAATTCGTTGGTGAAGCGAAGGTCATCAAGGAGATGCTGTTCCTCTCCGAAAACAAAACCCGCCCGGTCGTCTACTTCACCAGCGGTCACGGTGAATTGGAAGTGGTGACGAACCCGATGGCACCGGCGAAACCCGCCGCCAAACGGGGTGGCAACACCTTGCAAAAGGCACTCGAAAAAGCCTTCGTCGATGTGCGACCGCTCGAACTCGATCTGGCGAACCCGAAAGTTCCCACCGATGCGAGTATCGTGGCCATCGCCGACCCGCGTGCCGCCTTTTCCACCAAGGAAGTGGACGCGATTCGCAAGTACCTGAGCGAACCGCAGGCCAACGGCAAGAAGGGCAAGCTCATCCTGATGTCCAGCCCCACTCCCAAAGCGGACGGTACCGGCGTGGTCGATCTCGGGTTGAGCAACCTGCTCGCGGAATTTGGCGTGTCGTTGGGGAACGAGTATCTGTTGAACGGCCCGTATCAAAATCTGGGCTACACCGAAGTCCAGGCAATCGTGAACACGAAGTTAATCGAGAGTCGCAACCCGATTGCCTTGGAGTTCGCACCGCCGCGTGGTCTGTTGTTTGCGAACTGCCGCGAAGTGGTTCCCGCAACCCAACCGCCGGGCGGGCCGTTCACCGCCGAAGTCTTATTCGCAACCTATCCACCGTCGCGGGTGACGTGGTACGAAAGTGATTCACCGGCCAACCCCGGCAAAGTGGCGGAAGACCTGTTCCAGAACGACGACCTCGCCCGCAGTCGCCGCGCCTCCAATCGCCGCAGCCGTGCCGTTGCGGTACTGGTGTCCGAAGGGGCCAACGGCAAGATGGCCGTCTTCGGCAGTGGCGAAGCGTTCGCCGACTCCGAACGTCGCGGCGCCCCGATCGCCGAAGTGAACGCCGAACTGTTTACGCTCACGGTCAACTGGCTCCGCGAACGCCCGCCCGTTTGGAGCGTGGCGAACAAGACCTACGGCGTGTACAACCTGGGCAAGGGCGCCGACAACGCCCGCCTTATCGTGCTACCCGCCTTAGCCAGTTCGCTCGGCGTGCTGGCGCTCGGCATCGGCGTGTGGATGTTCCGCCGCAAATAACTCTGCGAGTAGTGGTTAGTGGATAGTGGGTAGTGGTTAGTAAAACCGAAGACAGCTTATCTTGCTACCCACTACCTACTACCCACTACTTGTGCCACTGTTATCTTCGTGAAGAGTGGTGAGTCGATAGCAAGAAAGCTGTCTTTCGTCTTACTATCCACTACCCACTAACCACTATCCACTACTCGTGCCACTGCTATGAATTTTCGCCTGACTGCTATCTTCTTCGCAATCGTCGTGGCCTTGGTCATGGGGTTGCTGGTTGTCGTGCTTCTGGAAGACGACAAGGACACCGCGATCGTCCAAGGCGGCCTCGTCGATTCGCTCACGAAATCCGGCGTGAAAGAGAAGGACATCGACACGATCGAACTGGTTAAAACCGTACCCAACGAAGAGAAGTTAGTGTTCGCCCGCATCGCCCCAGACAAGTGGGAACTGCGGGAGCCGTTCACGGCCAAGGTGGATAGTGGGGTGATTGAGGGGTTGCTCCGCGACCTGTTCCGCGTGAAGCCGACGAAGTACGCCGACCTGACCGAAAACCTCACCCTTCACGGCCTGGACAAGCCCAGTATTCGCGTCACGTTGAAGGCCGGCACCGATAAGAACGCCACTGTGAATTTTGGCAACACGACAATCGGCGGGAGCAAAGCGGTCACGTTCGTGACGACGACCACGAACCTAAAAAAGCCGATCGCCGTGCTGCGGTCGGACTTGAGTTCCCTGTTCCGGGACGGCTCGGCGAAGTCGGACGGCGAAGCCTGGAAGTTGGCCAAGTGGCTGCCCGATTACCGCGTCCGCAAGCTGCTCGGCAGCGATTTACGTGACCCGACGAGTGAAGTGCAGGCGATCAAAATCAGCAACCCGACGGGCAAAGAAATCGCCCTGAGTCGCGGCGCGGGCAGCAATTGGACGTTCACCAACCCGGCAAACTTCGGTGATGCCGATGACCTCGGGGACAGCGCGGCCCAGTCCGCCACCGCGCCGATCTCCGGCATCCGCCCGCTGTTAACGGCCATCACGTCGCTGCAAGTTCAATCCACGGACGACTACTTGGAGAAGCCGGACGACCTGACCAAGTACGGCTTGAACGCCGGGGAGCCGAACATGCTCCGCATCGAATTAACGTCCAAATCCGGCACCGAAACGTTGCTGATCGGCAAGCCCGTGGAACAGAACGGAAAGCCCGCCACGCCGGCGAAAGTTTACTGTCGCCTCGACGGCGATTCGGCGGTCATTCAAATTCCAGCAGACCGCATCGACGCCCTGCGGGCCACGCTGAACAACCCCGGTGAACTTCGCAACCGGGACTTGCTGCCCACGGCGCAGCGCGCCAGTATCGACGCCATTGACATCACCGTCGGCGCCGGCACGATCAAGCTCCGCAAGATGCCGTTGACCGGCGAACCCGTCCCGCAATGGGTCGTGTACGGCGGTGCCAGCGGGCCGGTGCAGGCTAAAAATGCCGATGTCGAATTGCTGCTCACCAACATCAC
>JANLRE010000869.1:0-2835 GCA_031368205.1 Fimbriiglobus sp.
CCTGAGCGGGGGACGTGAGTCCTCCGAGGATGCATTCGCTCGGAGGACTCATGTCCCCCGCTCAGGAAGAACTCAGAATTGCAATCGAGAGGGTGCGGACACAATCACTTCGAGTCCGCCGAGAAGCCGCCGACGGATCCGCCGTCGCGGAGTTTGTCGAAGTCGAAACCTTCGATGCTCGTCGAAGGAATGATCTTGCCATCTACGAATTGGCCGGCAAGAACCTGTTGATACTGCGTGTTCAACTTCGTCGGGTTGAGCAGGTCCAGAGTTGGGTCGAAGGCGACGATACTGAAGGCACTCCCACGTGGCGCCGACACCAGAATCGAGCGGCGGGCGCCGGTGCCGTCTTGGCTGCCACCGAAGGCAACACCACTGACCCCGGTGTTGAAACCGTTGTCACCCGATTGGTTCTCCACCAGCCCACTCGGCGGATCAAACGCGAAGAACCCGACGAACGGCTGGTTGAACAACTGCGACGGTTGATCGCTGCCCTTGAACACCTGAATGTGCGGGCCGCCCCCGGTACCGGGTGCGGTCAGCAAGTCCGCGAAGTTGTCGCCGTCGTACCGACCTACATCGACAAACACGCCGCCGCGGAAGTTGGAATCGTAAGCGAAGAAGTCGCGGATCGTCGCGCCGGTTTTGCCGTCGTACACCCGAACTCGTGGCCCCCCGCCGACCCCCGCCCCGACGACAATGTCCGGCACGCCGTCCCCGTTCACGTCCCCGACCGCGACGTTCACGCCCGTTCGCAACGACGATTCAAACGGGAAGAAGTTGAAGAGGTCCGGGCGGTACGGGACGGCGTTCGTGTACGGATCGCTAATTGCCGGGTCGATGCGGTAAACCGAGACGCGCGGGCCGCCACCGACGCCCGCCGACACGACAATTTCCGCGCGACCGTCGTTGTCGAAGTCACCCGAGGAAACGTTGATGCCGCCACGGAAGCCGACTTCAAACGGGAAGAACTGCGCGATGATGTCGGACGGCTGCAAGCGGCTCAAATCGAGCGGATCCGCATTCCCCGTCAGCCGGGAACCGCGCACAATCGTGACGATCGGAGTGTCGCCCGCGCCATTGGCGATGATTAAGTCGGGGATGCCATCCCCATCCACGTTCGCCAGCGTGACGCGCGGGGCGCCGTAGGGCGTCGTCGAATTGGCGGTCACGGGCGTCACAACGAACGGGTTCGTGATGATGCCGTTGCCGAGCAGCTTCGAGTTGATGGCGACCGAGTTGCCGGCGCCCACGCTCTGTTGCGAGAACTGCACGCGCACGGCGAACGAGTTCGTGTCGTTGGCACCCACGCGCGGCCCGGTTTGCACGGCGAACGCTTCCGCGCGTAACCCGCCGAGGCCTTCAATCGACGTGAAAATCAAGTTCTGGAACGCCGTACCGGGGAACGAGTACGTCCCGTTGCCCACGCCTTGTGCCGTGAAGTTGGTGTTGGTGATGCCAACGAACTGCGGGTTCAGGGAATCGAACGGGGCGAACGCCTGGCCGTCCGTAACAACCGGCCCGTTCCCGTTCACCACGAGTACGGCCCCCAGCAGCGGCCGAACCGTGAAGGTGTCTTTCGACACGTTATCCAATAGGTCGGCGGGGGTGTTCGGCCCCGCCCGGCCCAGGGTCACTTGCGACGCCTTGGCTTCGGCGACAAAGTAGACGCTTGTGGATTTCGTCCCGTCGAGACCGACCCCGACGTAAACCTGAACCGCGCCGGTGCCGACGTTGAACAAGTTCTTCAACGTTGCAGGGTCCACGTTCGCTTTGCTGGTGGCGCGCGGATCATCGGCCGTGAAGTCGGCGCCGGTTGTGAGCGTCACTTTGCCATTGTTGCCGACCGCGATCGCGGTTCGGTTCGGGTCTTCAAACCGGATGAACAATGCACTCTTGTCCCGGACCCGGACTTCACCGCCAGTCAGGTCCGCGAAGAGTTCAGCGGTGCCATCCGTCAAAGTGTTGCCCGATTGATCGAGTTGGAAGACTCCGGCGCCCGTCAGGTACAGTTTCGTCGTCGTCAACGATGTCTTGTCTACAGGTTGCGTAACACCGTTGGCGAGTTGTAACACGATCGGGGCACTTGGCGCGGTGACGTTCGCTGCGAACACCACACTTGCCGTCTTCAAATTGATCGCCCCACCGACCGTGTAGTTCGTCACAGCGCTGCCACCGGAAGCATCCACTTGTCCGCTGAACGTGGTCTGCCCGCTCCCGGCGAGCTGTTGTACCGTCACTGCTTTCACTCTCGCAGCGAACGTCACGTTTCGGCCATCAACGATCGTGAACGAGTTGATTGTTTTGGCGTCCTGCGACGGGAACGCCTTCGTGAAGGTCACGTCCGTGTTCGGCCCGCCGACACTCAGGTCAAAACCGGCACCGATCGGATCGACGGTGTTGTTGAAGGTGATGCTTCCCCCGGTGGCGAGGAACTGCGTCCCGGTCTTGCTGAACAGCACGACATCGTTGAACGTCTGCACGCCACTGGTGCGGACGAACCCGCCGTTGATGCGCGTGGTTCCGGGGGCATCCGTGATGAGTGAACTGAGCGAGATCGATTGGCCGATCGTCTGCTCGAAAATCGTGTCCCCTGCCGTGTTCGCCGTCAGCCCACCGGGGCCGTTCAGCGAACCCGTGAAGCGAATTGAACTCGCAGCGACCGTGGCGATTCCACCGCCGAACACGACCGGCCCGTTGTTGCCTTGCAAGAACCCGCCGACTGCGGTGATGGTGGCCGCACCGATGGTCAACGTCTTCGCGTTCTGCACCGTGATGGCGCCGCCTGCTTTCACAGTCACGGCGGCAATGCTGGCCGATTGCGTGTCGATCAAC
>JANLRE010000894.1:0-1573 GCA_031368205.1 Fimbriiglobus sp.
AAATCCGCAACGACGTGGTCACGAACCGGGCCGTCTGCTCGACCGCCGCATTCGCTTTCTTCTGCTGGTCACGCTGAACGACCGGGTTCGCATTCGGCGGGTCGGCAGCGATCATCAACGACGTGGCCAATCCAAGGGTCATCACGGACAACATCAAGTATCGACTCGCCATAGCTGCACCTCGGATAAAACTCACGTGATGGTTCAGTATTCATTGTTCAAATTGGATTCGCAACAGCAGAGTTCCCGTTCGGCACATCGGGGAACGGTGACTGTTTCCGGTTGCATGGTTTTCAACCCCAACGGGGTTGAAATCATTTCGGTGCCTGGAACACCGCCCGTTGTTTCTGTTCCAGTTCGCTCAACTTCACGCGGGTGCGGTAGTGTTCCTGTCGCCACGCTTCAAATTTTGCTTCGCTGACCACTTGCTTGATGCGGGATTCCGGGGACCACCCCGCCGGGCGTCGGGTGTCCGGCACATCGACCACGGGTTCACTACTGCTCGAACTCCCGAATCGTGGTGGCATCGACGGCGGTTGGGTCTCGGCGGGATTGCGGTCGTACACCGCCACCCGAATTTCAACCGTATCGCCGACCTCAAGTTCCGATTCCTTCGTGGAATCCCCAACTTTAATCTTCTTCTTCAACGTCGAGGTTTTGAAGTTGTACCGCCCACCCGCTTGCAACCCCGACGGTTCCTGGTCCGGATTCGCGCTAGGCAGTTGATAAAGCTCCACTTGCCCGAACGCACCGGATTCGGTGAAGACGCCCAGTTCCGGCAGGAACTTGCCCAGCTTCGATAAGTCCGCGTCCGTGTTGGCGAGCGGTAACGGCGTCCACGGCCCGTCGTTGACGCGGTACACGATGTACGCCTTGGAGATGCCGATTGGCGATTTCGCCAAGTAGCCCACTTGCACTTGCCCGCCGAGACGCAACGGCATTCCATCGACTAGGAAGTCGTCAAGTGGCCCGTCTTCCTTGGGGTCTTTCAGACACTCCGGAAGTAACCGCACTTCGGGTGGTCGATCGGGTGACAACGTGATGCCGCGAAACGGCGGGTTCAAATTCTTGAAGCCGTTGTCATCAACCACTTCAATACGGTAACCGGATGGTCGCGCTGGCAAGGCAAATCGTGAAGATGCCGTGTCCCGTTCGCTGGCCAATGTCATCGGAATGCGGCTGGTCTCGAAGTCCTTGCCTTTCTCGTCGCGGGAGTAAATGACGACCGTAGCTGCGGCAACCGGCTTCGTGAACTCGGCCTGCACTTCCACGAACGCATCGAGTGACGCATACACCTCACCTTGCGACTGATACCGCTTGTATTCCCGTTCGCCGCGCGGATCAACGTACTTCGGCAGCACAACATGGGCTTCAATGGTTTTCACCACAGGTCGCGCCTCAAACCGCACCTGTCCCGGTTGGCGTAACCGTCCGCCCGATAGCCATGCCCGGAACGTGAACGGTGAAGACGACGGCGGAAGTGGCGTGGTGAAAATCGTCGTGTCAGCATCAACACGTTCCGCAAATTGCAACTCGAACGTCTCAGACGGTTGGTTCTCGGGATAGACTTTCA
>JANLRE010000925.1:0-1210 GCA_031368205.1 Fimbriiglobus sp.
TGTTCGCACCACCCCACCAAGGGATCCATTCGATCGGTAATTTGCCGAACGTGTCGTTGCAGCTATGGCACGCGATGCCAATCTGCTTCAGGTTGTTTTGACTTTGGGCACGGGCCGCAGCATCGCGGACCTTTTGCACAGCCGGAAGCAGCAGTCCGATCAGAATCGCGATGATGGCGATCACGACCAACAGTTCGATCAGGGTGAAACCTGACCGTTTGCGAGAGAGAAACCGCGACATAACATGGCTCCGAGGATGGGAGTAAACAACTCGAATACGTCGGCGAACGCCGCGTAGATCGTCATTGAAAATGGCTGCAGAAAGACGTTGGGAGAGTCTTTGTGAGCCGCGAGTCCGCAAAAGAATTCTTGGATTTACAAGAATTCCTGTAGCTTATATCGGTCTAACTGCGGCGACAAGATACAAGTTCATTTTTTTTCGACGGACTTCTCTGCGTTGCCTCTCGCCCTGGTCTTCTCATGGCGTGGGGCGATTGATAGCTTGATGGGTAACTGGAATCGACGAACTCCCTGGGGGACGATGTATGGCATCGACGAAGATGATCGATGTTCGACGCGGTATGGTCCTGAGCATGAACGGGCAACTGCTGTACTGCCTCGAACGTGACCTCAACACCCCCGGCAACTGGCGGGCGATTTTATACTTGAAGCTGAAGAACCTGAAAACAGGCTCGATCGTGGATGAACGGGTCCACCCGGACGATAAGGTGGATGTCGTGTACCTCGACACCCGCGAGTACGCCTACAGCTACAAAGACGGCACCGACTACGTGTTCATGGACGCGGAGACCTTCGAGCAAGTCACCCTGAACGGCGACATGGTCGGTGACAAGATCCAGTACCTGCGGGAAAACGATACCTGCAAGATCACGTTCCACGACGGCAAAGCGCTCGATATGGAATTGCCTCAAACGGTGACGCTCAAAGTCATCGAAACCGAGCCGGGTATCAAGGGCGCGACGGCGGCGGCCCAAGACAAGCCCGCGACCCTGGAGACGGGCCTGAAAGTGCGCGTGCCGTCGTTCATCGCCGAAGGGGAACTGATTACAATCAAGACGGAAGACGGCAAATACTTGAGCCGGTCGAAAGAGTAACGAATTCAGAAGAAGTCCACGAACACGGTTCGTGGACTTCTCAAGAGTCAGGCAACTTGATGTGATGGGTTTTGTAGGTCGTGGTCGAGGCTTTG
>JANLRE010000938.1:0-5794 GCA_031368205.1 Fimbriiglobus sp.
CTTCTGTTCTAGGACTCTCTCTTTGTAAGGGCGGCTTTCGGAGTCGTCAACCCGTCTTCGGTTGGCTTTTCGGGATGGTTCGGTGAAAGGCGGAATCTCGGGCGTCGGTAGCTCTCTCTAAGAATGCACTTCGGGAATGTCTGGTGGACAACCCACTAGACTGAGTACAATGGCTTACACTGCCCGACGTATCTTTAAGTGAGGCTATCATGGCCAGCCAAAATGTGATCGAACTGACCACGGACAACTGGGACGCCGAAATCAAAAGCGGCACGCTCGTGGTGGCCGACTTCTGGGCGCCGTGGTGCGGCCCGTGCCGCCAACTTTCCCCGGTGATTGACCGCTTGGCGGATCAATTCGCGGGCAAGGTCAAAGTCGGCAAAGTCAACGTGGATGAAAATGGCGAACTCGCCATGAAGTATGACGTGGCGACGATCCCCCGCGTCATGATGTTCAAAGGCGGCGAGCAACCCGTCTTCGTCCACGTCGGCACCATCAGTGACGCCGAGCTTGCAAAAGCCATTCAACAGAACATGTAGGCTGATTTCGTGCATCAAGACTGTGCGTGAGGGTGGTTCCAGCAACCACCCTTTTTTATTGCGCTGACCTGACTTTTTTTCGTGGATGCTCCGTCATGAATGATACTCCGCCGAGTGGGTGGTTGAACCGCACGGTGATCGGGGCGGGGTTGACGAGCTTTTTTGCGGACGTTGGGTATGAACTGGCCACGTCGCTGTTGCCGTCGTTTTTGTTGGTGTTGAACCTATCGAAGGAATCTGCCGGGTTGGCGCTCGGCGTGATCGAAGCGGCGTCGGACTTTCTGTCGAACGCGGCGAAGTTGGTCGTCGGGTGGCACTCGGACCGCGTCGGGAAGCGGAAGGCCTTGGTGGTCACGGGGTACGTGTTGACGGGGTCCGCTTTTGCGTTGTGTGCGATTGCCGTGGGGTGGCCGTTGGTGTTGGTCGCCAAGTCGATTGCGTGGTTGGGCAAGGGGATTCGCGGGCCGTTACGCAACGCGATTATTACCGATGCCGTCGATCCGGCGCACCGTGGCAAGGCGTTCGGGTTTCACCGGGCCGGAGACACGGCCGGAGCGGTTCTGGGGCCGGTACTCGCGTGGCTGATTCTGTATCAACTCCCCGCCGAGTGGTTCCCTGATCCATCCGGACCGCACCGCGCAGCGTTCTGGTTTACGCTGGTTCCGGGCTTGGCGGCGGCGTTCACGTTTGCGTTTCTGGTTCGGGAAAAACGGTTCACGCCCAAGCCGGGGTTGCGGCTCGGGGCGTCGCTGCTTGCCATGCCGACGGCGTATCGGCGCTACTTGGTCGGCATTGCAATTTTCGGCGTCGGGGATTTCTCGCACACCTTGCTGATACTGGCCGCCACTTCAACATTGGCCGCAGAACTGGGACTCAAAAGCGCAGCGGAAATCGGCTTGCTACTCTATGCGTGGCGAAACTTGGTTCAAGCCATTGCGGCCTTCCCCGCCGGTTGGCTCGGAGACCGTTTCGGGCACCTGCGAGTGCTGGTCGTCGGCTACGCGATTGCAGCACTGACGATGCTCGGCTTCATCGGGGTGTTGGCCACGGATGCAGGCGTGAACGGTTGGTTCGGGATGTTCGGGATGCTTGGCATTTTCATGGCGATTCAAGAATCGCTCGAACCCGCCATTGTGCCGGAACTGGTCCCGGACAAATCGCTCCACGGCACCGCGTTCGGTATTCTCGCCGCAGTCAACGGATTTGGGGATGTGGTCGCCAGTCTTGTCGTGGGAACCCTCTTCGCCACCGTCAACGAAACCGCCGGCCTCGCCTTCGCCGGCGTTCTCATGGGTCTCGGCGCGGTCTGGATGGCCCTGTACGGCAAGGAGAGAATCGCCCTCTAGCTCCAAAAGCATCCTGAAAGGATGCCAGCGATTAGCTGGGGGTTGAGCGTAGCGACACCCCCAGGCGCCACCCGCGCTACCCACAGGCATTCTGCCGTCAGGAGTGGCAGGTCGCGGAAACCCGACACTGCTTTTCCCCCATCTTGCCGTCACCATTTGCCCCATCCCAAAGTGCGACTTATCTTACATCGTCGTGTCACGGGTTAAGAGATGTTCTCATTCACCCAATCGGATTGCGACTGCCACACGAGTTTCACGATCGACCATGAACTCGCTTCCCCCGCTCCAGACGGTTCGCAAATCGCCCTCGGCGTCCCACGAACCCGTGGCTCCCCGTGACTCTCAACCGAGTCCGACTTCACCTTCCGTGACGAACCAACCCCCAGCTCCGACGGTGCCGAACACGCTCGATCATCCCGCACTGCCAGTGGTCGCACGCGCGTACTTGGTCGAGCTGCTTCACCACGGCGTCTTGACGCCCGATGTCATGCAACAGTTTCTGCAACAAGTCGGCAACCGGCTGAAGCAACTCAACACGCGGGAACGAACGGCGGAAGCCCTGATCGGGTTGAAGATTCTGACGCGGTACGTCACGACGCGGGTTCTTGCCGGTCATGCCCAGGGTTTGGTGTTCGGGAATTACCGGGTGCTGGACCGCCTGAACAGTGGCAGCGTGGGGATCGTTTTCCGGGGCGAACATCGCACCATGCAGCGGGAAGTGGCCATCAAGGCATTACCTCTGGATGCGCAGACTCGACCGGAAGTTCTGGAGCGATTCACCCAAGAAATTCGGCTGCTGAGCCGGATCAATCACCCGCACATCGTAACCGTTCATGACGCCGGTACGCTGCCCGCAATGGAGGGGCTGTCCGCCCTGGCGTACATCGTGATGGAACTCGTACCGGGGGGTGATCTCGAAAATTACATCTACGAGAAGGGCGCGCAATCCGTCAGCTTGGCCTGCGAGTGGGCACGGCAAATTGCGATGGCGTTGCAAGCCTGTCACGCGGCCGGGTTGATTCACCGGGACTTAAAGCCGAGCAACATCTTGCTGACCGAATCGCAATCGGTGAAGCTGATTGATTTCGGTCTCGCTCGGGACTTTGCATCCACGAAAACGCTGCCGAAGATGCTGCTGGGGAGTATCGACTTCCTCGCACCGGAACAATTGCTGGACGCCCCCACGGCAGGCGAACCCGCCGATGTTTACAGCCTCGGCACCTGCTTGTTCTGGTTCCTCACGGGGAAACTTCCGCATAATTCTCAGCGCGATTCCGCCGCCGCGCTGGAAGCGGTTCGCCACGCCAACCCGCTCCGGTTGAAAGAGGTCCGCCCGGACTTACCAACCGCCCTGGATGCCTTGTTAAGCCGGATGCTTTCGCGGCAACCGGGCGGGCGGCCCACGGCGGCCCAAGTTGCCCGCGAGTTGGCAAAGTTTGCCAACCCCTGCACCAATCCGGTTCTCGCATCCTTGGATAAACTGCCGGAATCGGCGGAGGAAATCGACCGACTCCGGCACACGATTCGACACCTCGAAATCACCCTGAAGAGTACGAACGTCCAAGCCGAGTCGGCCCGGAATGCCGTTCTCACCGCGTTGAAAGCGGCGACAGCCTTGCGACCCGGCGAATCAACTGGGCACCAACTCCGCGTCTCGGAATACTCCCGATTGTTGGCCCGCCAACTTTCGGCTTCGACCGAATGGCTCATGTTCAACGACCCCCGCATCGTCGATGAAATCGCCCGCGTGGCGGCGTTCCACGACCTCGGGTTGATCGGCGTGGCGGAGGAAATTCTAACCACGCCGGGTCACCTCAGCCCGTCCGATCGGCACGCCTACGAAAGCCACCCGATTCTCGGCGAACAAATCCTGGATGCACTCGGTCAGGAGCATGGTGATGCGTTGTCGTTCTTGCGATTGGCTCGGGCCGCCGTCCGCCATCACCATGAACGGTGGGACGGGACCGGCTTCCCCGATCGCCTGACCGCAGCGCACATTCCCCCCGCCGCCCGGATCATCGCCGTCGCCGATGCCTACGACACGCTGCGTGTCGGAGAACACGGACAGCCCGGCCTTTGCCACGCCGACGCGGTTCAACACATCGTGCGTCAATCGACGACCGCGTTCGACCCCGCTGTCATTGAGGCGTTTCAAACTTGGGAAGCCGAGTTCGAGCGAATCTACAGCGAGAACTCCCAATCCTTCGACGACATCGTTTCGCTGACATCGGAGATGGGCAATTTGGGATAAGCGACTGGGGTGATGAACTGGGGGTCTGGCAAATTTTTCGGGCAAGTGATTTCTCTTGGTTTTCGGCCCTGAAAGGGTCGTGCTGTCAGCCCAGGGCCAGGCCCTGGGAACTCGAAATGGACGGCTCATGCAGGTAGCGATCAACGGGATTGAACGGTCGAAACGGGTCCGAAAACGTGATCGTTGCCCGGTCCCAGGGCATGGCCCTGGGCTGACAGAGCGGCCCCTTCAGGGCCGAAAACCCGTGGATGACTGAGTGCCAGAAAATTTTGCCAGACCCTGAACCGGACCCATTTCCATTCCTGCTGTCGCCACCTCGCGTGGCGTGTTACACTTCGCCCACTTGCCGAATCTCTTGCTTGGGGTGCGCGTCATGCGTCGCTGCATTTTTGCATTGCTGCTGCTCAGCTTCACCAGTGTGCTTTCCGCCGCCGAGCCGACGTGGAAAGCGGGCTTCGCGGCCGTGGCCATCACGCCAACTGAACCGATGTGGATGTCCGGGTATGCGGCCCGCACCAAGCCATCGGAGGGGAAGGATACCGAACTGTGGGCGAAGGTGATGGTGCTGGAGGACGCCAAAAAACATCAGGCGATTCTGGTCACGCTCGATCTCGTCGGTCTGAATCGGGATTACGCGGTGAAGCTTCGGGAAGCGATTGTCGCGCGGGACAAGGACCGGCTGACGATGCAGAACGTCGCACTTTCAATGTCACACACCCACAGCGGTCCGGTTGTCGGGACCACGCTTCGCAGCATGTATTTCATCGACGCAGAGCAATCCAAAAAGGTCGATGATTACAGCGCCAAGCTACCGAACCTGATCTTGCAAGCGGTCGATCAAGCTCGCGCCAACCTGAAACCGGCCACCGTGACCTGGGGCGTCGGCAGTTGCGGTTTTGCGGTCAACCGCCGGGAAAACAAGGAACCGGAGGTGGCGAAGCTGCGGGCCGAAGGCAAGGAACTGAAGGGGCCGTCCGACCACGATTGCCCGGTGCTGGCGGTGCGCAACGATCAGGGGAAGTTGCTCGGCGTCGTGTTCGGGTATGCGTGTCATGCGACGACGTTGGACTATTACAAGTGGTCCGGCGACTACCCCGGTTACGCGATGCTGGCGTTGGAAAAATCGAACCCCGGCGCCGTCGCCATGTTCTCTGCGGGTTGTGGTGCCGACCAAAACCCGATCCCTCGGCGTTCGGTGGAACTGGCAAAGGATTACGGACAGCAACTCGCCAGCAGTGTGAACGCAGTCTTGGCGAAGCCAATGAAACCGCTGGCGCCGACGTTCGGCGGGTTGTTCAGCGAACTCGCCATCCCGCTTGAGTCGATCCCGACCCGCGATGCCTTGGTGCAAGAATCCACGAGCACGAACAAGTACATCGCGGCCCGTGCGAAACACTTGTTGAAGAAACTCGAAGCCGAAGGTGAACTCCGCATCACGGTGCCGTACCCCGTGCAAACGTGGCAACTCGGCGAACTCAGTTGGGTCTTCCTAGGTGGCGAAGTCGTGGTCGATTATGCGTTGCGGCTCAAGAAAGAACTCGGCCCCAACCTCTGGGTGACTGCCTACGCCAACGACGTGATGGCCTACATTCCCTCGGTGCGAGTGCTGAAAGAAGGCGGGTACGAAGGCAGCAGCGCGATGGTCTATTACGGGATTC